>JACQEF010000095.1 GCA_016200745.1 Chloroflexota bacterium
ACGACTTCATGCTCGGCAACACCAACGTGCTGGTCGTCGCGTCGATGGTGCCTGCAGTGTTCGGCCGGTCCAGGGTCCGGAACGGGCTTCTGGTCGGCCTGGCGACTGCCGCGTTTGGCAAGCCGCTGATGATCCCGGTGCTCCTCTGGCTCGCGATCTGGCGTCGATCGACATTTGCTGGCGCGATGGTCGCGGGCGCCGTGGCCACCGCCATCGGCGTGGGAGTGTTCGGCCCCGGCTCCTATCGGGACTGGGTCACGGCTGTGGGCGCGAGATCCAGCTTCCTTTCAACGCCATTCGCCGGGAATCACGGGGTCACAGCCCTCGCCCCGGCTGCCTGGGTTCCCGTGGCAACGCTGGTCGCAGTCCTGCTCCTGATCGTGCTGGTCAGGAGAGGTCCCGGGACGGGCCTCGTCTGGGCGCTTGCGTCGGGGGTGCTGCTGGCCCCATACGCCGGCACCTATGCCGCCCTGCCCATCGTCCTCACGCTTCCGTTCGTCGGATCCATGTCGCCGATGCTCGCCCTGGCGATGGTCGCCGTCTCGCCCGTGGCGACGACGATCCCGTTGCCCCTCTACGCCGGCGGCATCCTCGTCGCTGTCCTGGCGTTGCGTGAGCCACGAGCCGGAGCAAATGCCAGTTGGTCGCCCGCCGGGATCGCTCGCCAACCGCCGGTCTCCCGGGTGGGGCCATGATTGACGGCGTCAATATCGCGGACGGCCGCGTGGCGATTCTCGGCCGGGCCGCGCTCCCGAGCGTCGCCGTCGTCTCCTTCGTGGTCGGCGTCGGGGCGACGCTCGCGGTGGCCGGCGACACCCTCGGCTACGACTTCCGCGCCTACCACCAGGCCGCGGTCCGGCTCCTGAACGGGCAGCCGTTGTACGACACGAGCTTCCAGGCGGCGGGCGGGTTCGGCCTCTTCTACTACCCGCCGACGTTCGCACCGCTGATCCTGCCGTTCGGCTGGCTGGCGGAGGCGACCGCGATCCGGGTGTGGACGGCGATCCTGCTGGTGTCGTTCGCGGTCGGCGTGGCGTTGCTACCCGTGACGCGATCGGTTCGCCTGTGGATCGTGCTGCTGGCCGGGCTGTCGTGGCCGTTCGTGTACGCGGTCAAGCTCGGCCAGGTCGGCCCGATCCTGTTCCTGCTGTTCGCCGCGGGATGGCGCTGGCTGGACGGGCCGGCGCGGCTCGGGACCGGTCTTGCCCTCGGGACGGCGATCAAGCTCCAGCCGGCCCTCGTGCTTGTCTGGGCGGCCCTGACGCGGCGGTGGCCGGCGGCCGGCGTGGGCCTCGTGGTGCTGCTAGCCCTTGGCGTGCTCGCGACGGCTCTCGCCGGGTCCGCGGCCTGGTCGGACTTTGTGCACCTGGTCGGGCAGGTCGGCGATCCGATCACGACCGCCCACAACGTGACGCCCGGCGCGGTGGCCTACCAGCTGGGCGCCCCGGCCGATGTCGCGCTGGTGATCCAGTGGGCCGGCGTGGCGGTCACCCTGGCCCTGTGCGTCGTAGCCGTCCGGTGGGCGACGGCCGAGGCGTCGTACCTTGTGGCCGTGGTGGCCAGCCAGCTCGTCTCGCCGATCCTGTGGGATCACTACGCCGTCCTGTTGCTGCTGCCGGTGGCCTACCTGTGCGCCGGCGGCCGATGGTGGGCGATCCTCATCCCGCTGGCCACCTCGATCCCGCTGGTTGACCTGTCCCCGCCGATCGTCTACCCGATCAGCTTCGCGGTGGCCCTGCTCGCGACCCTGGCGGTCGGGATCAAGGCCAGGCGCCTCGAGCCCTCGTGATGCTCGGCGTCTCCGGCCCGTGGGCACCGGCCCGCCGGCGCTTCGACCTGGCGCTGGTCGTCGGGCTGGTGGTCGTCGCAGTCTCGGCGCTGGTCTACTGGCTGAGCAATCGCTACTTCGACGCCGGTCGCGGCGACTTCTTCTACCTCGCCGATGCCTTCCTCCATGGACGGACGTGGCTGGACTTCCGGCCAGGTCCGAACGACGTGATCATCTCGGGCGGCCGGTTCTACGTGCCGTTCGCGCCCTTCCCGGCGATCGCCCTGATGCCCGTGGTGGCGGTGCTCGGTGCGGTCACGGCAGACCAGGTGGAATCCGGGATCAATGCGCTACTGGCTGCGGCCGGCGTGGGGCTGTGCTGGATGCTGCTCGGCCGCGTGGGCGTGGAACGGCTGCGCGACCGGTTGGCGCTGACCGTACTCTTCGGTTTCTCGACCCAGATCCTGTGGGTCACGACGCGCGGCGGGGTCTGGCACACCGGGCAGCTGGTCGCCACGATCCTCACGCTGCTCTGCCTGATCGAGCTATGGGGTGGGCAGCGCGCCTGGTGGATCGGGCTGCTGGCCGGTGCGGCCTTCCTGACCCGCGCCCCGCTGGCCTTCGCGATCCCGTTCTACGCGTTGCTGCTGCACCGGCCGTCGTCCAAGCGACGGACGCTGCCGTGGCGCAGCTGGGCGTGGCTGGCGATCGGGGTCCTGCCGTCGCTGGCGTTCTTCTTCCTGTACAACCAGGTGCGATTCGGGTCGGCCCTCGAATCCGGCTATGCCCTGGCAACCCTGCCGCCGTGGCTCGAAGCCCAGCGCCAGCAGGGACTGTTCTCGCTGTCGCACGTCTCGATGAACCTGGACTACCTGTTTCTGCACGTGCCCAGGCTCATCCCGGACTTCCCGTTCTTCAAGCCGGACGGCCTGGGGATGTCCGTGCTGATCACCAGTCCCGGGCTGCTCTACGCGGTCCGGGCGGACTGGCGCGATGGACGAGCGTGGCCGCTGCTGGGCGCGGCGATCGCTGTCCTGATCCCGACGCTCCTGTACTACGGTGGTGGCTGGCTCCAGTACGGGTTCCGGTACTTCCTCGATTCCGTGCCGTTTGTCATCGGGTTGTGCGGGATCGCGGCGGCGCGGCGGGGCCGGATCGGATGGGGCTGGATCGCCTTGATCGCGATCGGGACGGTGGTGATGTTCGTGGGCGTGTACTGGGCGTATCACCTGTGAGCTTGGGGCGATTGGCCGCTGCCCTCGATCGACTGGGCTGGGGGGCGCTTGCCCTGGCCGCGGTCGTCAGTGCCGCCTCCGTCATCTTTTCGATGATCGCCTTGGCGCCGATGGGCCGTACATTCGATGACTGGCTGACCTACGTCCATTCGGCTGATCGACTGCTCGCAGGATCGACGATCTACGCACCGATGCAGTTGTCCGGCCCGTATGCTCTGCCAGGCGCCACCCTGATCGGATACGCCTACCCGCCGTCGTCGGTGCCGTTGTTCTTTCCGTTCCTGACATATCCGGCTGGCCTGGTCGCGTGGCTGACGTTGAACGTCGGACTGCTGATCACGGGGCTCGTGGCGATTCTCAAACGCGAGCTCGGACGTGTTCGACCGCTCCACGTGGCATTCCTGCTGTTCGGGCTTGCGCTCGTCAGGCCTTTCTGGGAGGGCGTGGCGATCGGCAATGCGAGTGTCGGGCTGGCCGGCGTGTTTGCGTGGAGTTGGGCGCTCGGCCGCGAGCGCGCATCGGTCGGGATTCTTGCTGGGGTGGGCGCAACGATCAAGCTGGTCCCGGCTGTGATTGTCTTCTGGTCCACACCGGCCAGCTTCCCTCGGGCGGTACTCACGGCTGTTGCGGTTGGGCTGGCGTTAGCCGTCGTCACGTTGCCGATCGTCGGGATCCAGTCCTGGATTGACTACGTGAAGGCCCTGTCGTTCTCGCAGCCGGCCTGCGGTGAAAACTCCTTCTGGTTCCCGCCGTCGGTCGCCTGCTCGCTCCAGCCGATTGTCGGGGTGGGCGCCGCCAAATTGGGAGGAATCCTGCTCGCCGCGATTGCCGGGATGTTGGCGATGGGCACGCGATCCTCGGTGGTGTCGTTTGCGCTCCTCACGTTCGCGTGGCTGGCGCCCGTGACGGACCTCCACGCACACTACCTGCTCGTGGTCTACGTGCTGGTGGTCGTGGTAGCCGCGTCATGGCTGGGACGCCGGCGTCGCAAGGCGGCTGCAACGGCGACCACCTGAGGCACGAGCCCCGCGCTCGGTCGCCGCATGGCACACTCCGCGG
The DNA here is from genome assembly GCA_016200745.1 of Chloroflexota bacterium. Taxonomy (GTDB): domain Bacteria; phylum Chloroflexota; class Limnocylindria; order Limnocylindrales; family CSP1-4; genus SPCO01. The sequence continues at coordinate 4,063 of JACQEF010000095.1, forward strand.
GATGCCGCACCGGCGCTGGATCATCCTCGCTGTCTTCGTCCTGTCCGGCGCGGCGGCGCTGATCGACGAGATCGTCTGGTCGCGCCAGCTGGTCCTCGTGTTCGGCAACACGACTCAGGCTGTGTCCGCGATCCTGACCGGATTCTTCGGCGGGATGGCCGTGGGCAGCGTGGTGGGCGGACGGATCGCCGACCGCGTTCGCGCGCCGCTCCGGATGTACGGGCTGCTCGAGCTGGTGCTCGTGGTGGTCGTGCTGCTGACGCCGGTCTCGTTCCGGCTGATCGACGACCTGTACAAGGGGATCTACCCGGGCCTCGAGGGGTCGCCTTCGTTGCTCGCCCTGGTCCGGGTCGCGCTGGCCGTGCTCGCGCTGGCGCCCGCGACCGTGCTCATGGGCGCCACCCTGCCGACGCTGACGCGGCACCTGGCCCGGAGCGTGGAGCTCAGCTCGGCGTTCAGCCGGCTGTATGCCGCGAACACGATCGGCGCGATCGGCGGCACGGCCGTGGCGGGGTTCGTGCTGATCGAGATGTTCGGCCTGTCGGGCGCGCTGGCGATCGGGGCGGGCTGTTCGGGCGTGGCGGGGTTGCTGGCGCTGCTGCTCTCGGCCTGGCGCGGCGAAGGGGATCGCGGGGGACCGAGCCTGCAGCCGCCGCTCGAATCTGCGCGCACCGGGGTCCGCCATCGTCACGCGGCGCCGCGCCTGGCCCTCGCCGTCGCGTTCATCTCCGGGATGACGTCGCTCGGCTACCAGGTCACGTGGACCCGGCTGCTGGCGTCGGGTACCGGTAACACGACGTACGTCTTCACCACCATCCTGACCGCCTTCCTGATCGGGATCGCGCTCGGCGCGGTGGTGTTCGCGGCCGTTCGCGGCCGGCTCGGCGACACGCTGCGGTTGCTGGCGGCCAGCCAGATCCTGGCAGCCGGGCTGGCGCTCGCGGGGCTCGTGCTCGTCCTGGTCGCTCCGCACGCGAACACGCCCGGAAAGCCGATCGACACGCTGACCACGCTGTTCGGGTCCGCCGCGCTGGTCGTGATCCCGGTCACCGTGATGCTCGGGATCGCGTTTCCCGCGTCGTCCGCGCTCCTGCGCGACGACGCGTCGCGCGCCGGCGAGGGCTCGGGCGGATTGCTCGGCGTGAACACGGTCGGGGCGATCGTCGGCAGCCTGGTGATCCCGTTCTTCCTGATCCCGCTGCTGGGATCGCCGCCGCTGCTGGCGGCGCTGGCGGCCTCCAACGCGGCCCTCGGGATCGTGCTTGCCTGGCGGCTGATTCCAGGGATGTCCCGCCGCGTCCTCTCAGGGGCCGGCGTCGCGGTCGCCGCGGCGATCGTGGTCAGTGCCGTCCGCCCGGGCGTCCTGGTCCAGCCCAACGTCGCCTTCATCTCCTGGGTCGGCGGCGAGACGTTCGCGTCGCGCGAGGACGAGATCGCGTCCGTCCAGGCCGGCCAGGTTGGGGCGACGCCGCAGCTGTGGGTGGCGGGCACGTCCATGACCCTGCTCACGGTCGACGCCAAGCTGATGCCGATCCTGCCGCTGATCGCGCGGCCGGCGTCGCAGAACGCGCTGGTCGTGGCCTTCGGGATGGGCTCGGCGTTCCGGGGCGCCCTGATCGCCGGGCTCCACACCGAGGCCGTTGAGCTCGTGCCGAGCGTGCCGCTCATGTTCGGGTACTACTACGACGATGCCGCCGCGGTCCTCGCCAATCCGAACGGCCGGGTGATCGTCGCCGATGGGCGCAACCACCTCGAGCTTACCGACCAGCGCTACGACATCATCATCACCGACCCGCCGCCGCCCATCGAGAGCTCGGGCGCCGCGGTGATCTCGTCCAAGGAGTACTTCGAGGCCGGCAGCGACCACCTCACCCCGAACGGGATCATGATGCAGTGGGTGCCATATGGCGGCCCCGCCTCCGACTTCTTCGACCAGGTGCGCACCTTCACGACGGTCTTCCCGCACGTGACGATCGTCAAGGGCGCCGGCAGCTACGGCGCGTACATGCTGGGATCGTCGACGCCGGTGTCGTTCGCGGATTCGGACATCCGGGCGGTCCTGGCGCGGCCGGGCGTCCTCGCGGACATCTCGTCGGCGTTCGACTCACCCGCGAAGACCGTCGACGACTGGGTGGCGGTCATCCACCGGCAGCTGTGGCTCGTGGACGATGGGGCGCGGGTTGCGGCCGGCGCGGGCCCGCTGGTCACGGACGACCGGCCGCGCTCCGAGTACTTCCTGCTGCGGCGGCTGTACGGCTTCCAGGGTGGGTAGCCGTCGCGGGTGCCGTTGCGCCTGCAACCAAATCCGAGTCCGGTGCTAGCATTTGTCCGTGACCCCCTCACCCACGCTCTCGGAGCCCCCGTGTCCGGCCTCGGCCACCACGGAAGTGGCCCCGATCCTGTCGACGACGGGGCCCCTCCACACCGAGCGCCGGAACGTGCGCGACATCGGCCGGGAGGCCTGGGATCGCATCGCCGCCCAGACCCCGTGGGCGACCCCGTTCTCCGGCTGGGCCTTCCAGCGGGCCTGGTGGGACGCCTACGGCGACAACGCCCATGAGGAGACGCTCGTCGTCTGCGCCGACTGGCCGGGCGGGGAGCCGATCGCGATCGTCCCGCTCATGCACCGCCACGAGGTCGAGCCGCGCGACGCGCTGACCCACACGACGATGCGGCACGAGGCGGGCGCCGAGCTCACGCCGGTCGAGCCGACCGCGACGGCGGTCTTCTTCGGGGCGTCCTACCACGCCGACTATGCGACGGTGCTCGGTTCGCCGGCCGACCTTCCGGCGGCCGCCGCCGCCCTCGTCGATCATTTCGCCGGAGCCCGCGACGGCCAACCCTGGGACGCGATCGACCTCCGCCGGCTGCGCTGTGGTGACCCGGCCGCGGATGCGCTCGCCGGGGCGTTCGGGGCCCGCGAGATCGCCGAGGGCTGGACGCTCAACGTGGAGCGCGAGGACGTCTGTCCGGTCGTTCACCTGCCGGCCGGCATCACGATGGACGACTACCTGGGGACGCTCGGCAAGAAGGAGCGCCACGAGATCCGTCGCAAGGTCCGCCGCGCGGAGGCGGCCGGCGAGGTGCGGCTGGACGATTCGCCCGATCCGGTCGCCGACCTCGACGAGTTCATCGACCTGCACCAGAAGAAATGGGGAGCCGCCGGCCTCTTCCCGGAGACGCCGGGCGGGGAGCAGAGCCGGGTCTTCTTCCGCCGGCTGTTCGAGCTCGCGGGCGCCGACGGACCACGCTTGACGTTCCTGACCGTCGGCGGCCGGCGGATCGCGGCGGGCGTCCACTTCGAGACCGTGGATGGGTACCTCTACTACAACGCCGGCGTCGACCCGGACGCGCGCGAGCTGTCGCCGGGCGTCGTCATGATCCATGCGCTGACCGAGCGCGCCCTCGCCGCGGGCAAGCGTCGCCTCGACTTCATGCGCGGCAACGAGCCCTACAAGTACGAGTGGGGCGCCGAGGACGAGCCGATCCAGCGCATCCTCGTCCGACGGCGGAACGGCTGAGGCCTCGATGAGCGCGCCCGCCCCCTGGGATCCGTGCCAGGCGCCCGTCGACCGGCCCGCGCTCGCCGGTGGCCGGCGGATCCGCGTGGTCGAGGTGCTCGCGACCGGTACCAACGGCGGCGCCCAGGAGCACCTGTACTCGCTGGTCACCCGGATGGACACCGAGCGGTACGACGTCTCGGTCGTGGCGCTGTCGGCGGGGAGTGCCGTGCGCAAGCTGGCGAAGGCCGGCATCGACGTGCTCGTCATCGACGACTTCGACGACACGATCGCCGTCGGGGCGCTCGCCGCGCACCTGGCCGAGGTCCGCGCCGACGTCGTCCACGCCCACATGTACCGGGCGGAGACCGTCGCGACCCGGGCGGTCATCGCGCTCGGCGAGGCCGGCCAGCGCAAGCCCTA
>JACQEF010000068.1 GCA_016200745.1 Chloroflexota bacterium
CAACGCGGTGACCTGGGTGTCCGCGTTGATCTTCCAGAAGACCGTCCTCGCCGTGAGCTCAAAGACCTTCGTCTTGCCGTCGAGCGTGAACGGGAGCGGCTGCAGACCAGTCGTTTCGGTGGCGGGTACGGCGCCGTCGGTCGGAACAGGCTCGTCGGCCATGAGACCGCCATTCGACGTCATCCCGGACATCCCCGAGGAGGGTGCGCCGGAAGGCGCGACCGAGCTCGGACTCTGGCTCGGCGAGCCGCCCATGTCCATCCCGGGCATGTCCGGGCTCATCGGCGTGGGCGAGGAGGCCGGCGGGGCGACTGCCGAAGGAGACGGCGAGGCGGCCGGTGAGCACGCGGCCACGGCGACCGAGAGCGTGACCAGCGCCGCAATTGCGGTTTGGCGATTCTGCACAGCCAGAGGTCCCTTTCTGCGAAAGAAGTCCCCCGACCATGGCGTGCCAAGCTGAATCGGCGCTTAGCGCGCGATGAGAAGTCGGCGCCTCTGATACGCCGCAGCCGCTTGCGGCCTGCGGGGACGCCGGCATCGCGTGCAACGGCCGCTCGCTGACGGTCCCGGTGGATCGGCGGGTATCGTTCGCCCGGTGAGCAGTCGATCGGCCGGTCTGGCCGCCCTTATCGCGATCGCCTGGGGACTGTGCTTCGTGCTGATCCAGGCGTCACTGCCAACCCCCGCGCCCCTCTTGCTGGCGGCGCTGCGAGCGCTCATCGGCGGCGGGGTGGTCTTGGCTTGGGTCGCCGTTAGCCGGCGGAGATCGCGAACTCGCCTCGCAGCCCAGCGATCAGCTCGGCCTCCATGGCTGACCGGCTTGCCGTCGTTCCCTATCCTCGTCGCGCTCGCCTTGACCAACGCCGCCCTCGCCCTCGGGGCCATGTACCTCGCGGCCGGCCGGACCGAGGCGGCAGTCGCATCGATCCTCGCCGCCGGTCAACCGCTCGTCCTGGCCGCGGCCGGGTGGGCCCTCTTCGGCGAGCGCCTATCCGTGCGCGCGGCGGCTGGGCTGGGCGTCGCCATGGTCGGTGTCATCCTGGTCGCGACCACCAGGTCGGGTGCCACGAGTCCCGACGGGGTGGCCCTCGCGCTGCTCGCCGCGGCTGCCCCGGCCGTGGGGACCATCCTGATGCGCAGGCTCGGACCGGCCGTCGACCTGGTGGTCACGACGAGCGCGCAGTTCCTGCTCGGCGGGGTGGTCCTCCTGGCGGCCAGCGCCCTGGTCGAGCCGTGGGGCGCCGTCGGCTGGTCACCCGAGGAGCTGGCCGGGTTGCTTGTCCTGGGCGTGCTGGGAACCGGGCTCGCGTATGTCGCCTGGTTCTGGCTGCTCGATCGGGTCCCGCTGGTGCGACTCGGAGCGGCCCTCTTCCTCGTGCCTGTGACGGGCGTCGCCATCTCGATCGTTGTCGGCGACCGGCCGGAGCCAGCAGAGCTGGCAGGGATCGCCGCCGTGCTCATCGGGATCGGGATCATCTCGTTTGGCCGCGCCTCCACGCCGGCGGTTCCGGGACGGGCGCGGCAGCCGGCTTGACCCCGGGGGTCTCTGGAGCATCGCCTGCTGCGAGCCACGCCTGGTCGACAAACCGGCTCGGCAAAGTCTCAGGCATGCCTCATGTTCCATTCAGGAATGGTGGGCAGCCTCGGGACAAGGTCGCCGGTCCGCCGACCTTCAGCGACACGGGACGCACGGAGGCTGCGTGATGATCAGGACCGCGCTGGATCCCGTCTGCGACATGGAGATTCGCCCGGAGGATGCGGTCGCGATCGAGAGGTTCGAGGGTCACCGCGTCTACTTCTGCACCGAGAACTGCCACGAGGCCTTCCTCGATCTGCCGCACAGCTTCGTCGGTTGGGCTGACGATCTCGGCCGGCGACGTGGGCGCCGACGATTCTCCCTCGACCTGCAGCACGCGATGAACGGCGTCCGTTCGCCTCGCTAGCGTTTCCGGCGGGGATCCCGGCAGCGGCCGCGCCTCGGTCCACGAATCCGGCTTCCGGAGACAATCGCCCGGATTCCGCATACTACCGCGGTGTCGTGATTGGGCTCCGGTCAGCCCGGGGCCGTCGCCCGGCGATACAGACGACCATCGGATCTGCGAGGACACATGGACAACAGGGCAGCACGACGCAGGGCCGCCGCCGCGGCGAAGCGCACCAAGGATCGGTCTGGCCGGACGCCGGCTGCGAGCCACGGTGCGGCAGGTGGGCACACCGGCGGGAGCGAGCAGCCTGCGGCCGGGCAATCCGAGGTCATCGAGAAGGAAGCGCTGGTCGTCAGCCACGTCTTTGATTCGGGCAGCGGCGGTGAACCGTATTCGGCGACGGTCCGCCTGACCGGGCGGCGGGTCGGGATCAACCGGCTGCCTGGGCCACAGGACACGTTCGTCCAGGAGGACCGCGTCGACGGCATCGTGCCGGGGAGCGGGCCCGTGTCGGTCACCTCATGGGTCTACGGGCTGGAGCCGGGCGATTGGAGCGTCAGCGCCGAATTGCTCCGACCGGGCCATGAAGCCGGCCGCGGCAGAAGCGTCGCCGAACCGATCCCTCCCGCCACCTGGTCGTGGCCGCGATGGACGATCGCCGGCGGCTCGCGCGGCCCGGTGCGAACTCGCTGGGCACTCGTGCTGCCGCTCGCGCGGATGCCCGGGGTGATCCCCGGGAGCTTCACGGTCCTCGGCGCGCTCGGCATCGTGGTGGCGCTCGTCGTGCAGTCCCTGATCCTGTCGCGAGGGAACGTGCCGGGCAACGATTCGCTGATCGTTTCGCTGATTGCCCTGGTGTCGGGTCTGCTTGGAGCCAAGCTCTGGTACGCGGTCCTCCATCCGGGCCCGTGGCGTACGGCGCTCCTCGGCGGGTGGGCCGTCGATGGCTTCCTGGTCGTCGCCTCGGTCGTGGCGGTGATCCTCCTGCTGGCCTCGGGTCAATCCATCGGACGCTATCTGGACGCGACGGCCCCGGGCATCTTCTTCGGGGTCGCCATCGGGCGACTCGGCTGTTTCTTCACCGGATGTTGCGCCGGCCGCTGCACGAATTCGCGGTGGGGCGTGTGGTCATTCGACCGGGATCGCCGGATCGGTGCCCGTCGTGTCCCCACCCAGCTGCTCGAGGCTGCCACCGGGCTCTTGATCGGGGTGCTCACCACGCTCCTCGTGCTCTCGGACGTGCCCGGCGTCGAGGGAGCCGTCTTCGTTGCCGCCGTGGCTGCGTATTTCCTCGTTCGCCAGGGACTGCTTCGGCTCAGGGTGAACGACGCGACTACCTGTGGCGGCGGAGTCGTGCCGTCGCCGAGCACGCCTGAGGCCGACCGGCAGGCACGGCGGCACGTCGCGAGCGTCGATCGGCGGGACGAGGGCGCGTTCCGCAGGACATGCGCAACGGCTTGTGATCTCGGGTCGGATGGCCCTGTGATCGGGCCTGGATCCGAGCGAGCATCACCAGGAAGGCCGCGTCTCGTCGCGGCTGCTTTGCGCGCCCGGTGAGGTTCGATGTCAAAGCACCATGCCCCCGCCACGACACACGTTGCGAGCTCCGACCACACGATTCGCACGCCACTCGGTGCCGATCGCCGTCTGAGGACGGTCGCGTTCGGTGTCGTGGTCGTGGTCGTTCTCGGCGTCGGTCTCGTGTTGGCGGCGGGCACGTTCTTCGGGCAGCGCGGGACGCCCACGACGGCGGGCGCGATCGCGATGCGGATCAGCATGGCCGGCTTCGATCCGAACACGCTCGAGGCGAAGCCCGGCGAGACATTGACGATCGACTGGTGGAACGACGACGGAGCGATGCACCTCGAGAACGGCGTCCATACGCTCGTGTCGGACACGCTCGGCATCCGCTATGAGCTGCCGGCCGACTCGCGAAAGTCGATCACGATCACCGCGCCGTCGGCGCCGGGCGACTACGACTTCTGGTGCGACTCGTGCTGCGGTGGGAAAGACTCGCCGACGATGCACGGCACGCTCCACGTCTCGGCGTGACCGTGGCCGACCAGCCCGCTCCCTGCCATGACCCGGCTCCGCTCGCAGCGGGGCGTGACAAATCCATCGACCGCTTGCCGCATTCCCCGAACGTGTTCGGGCTGCCGAGGCCGGCGCTGCTCCTCGCCGTTGGGCTGACCGCGGTAGCGGTTGTCGCCACCTCGGTGATCATGGCAATCCCGTTCGACACGGCGACGTTTGGAGGTCTGACCGTCCCGACCGTGCTCGTGTCCGGCTTCGCCGACGGGCTGAATCCCTGCGCGTTTGCGCTCCTGGTGCTCTTTGCGACGTACACGCTGACGCTCGTCAATTCGGTCACGTCGGACGGCAGTCCCACGCTCGAGGCTCGTCGCCGTCTGCTCGGCGCGGGTTCCATTTACGTGGGCGCCGTGTGGATCACCTACTTCATCATCGGGCTAGGCCTGCTGAGCTTCCTGGCGTGGCTCGGTGAGGACCACCTCGTGGCCCGGA
>JACQEF010000069.1 GCA_016200745.1 Chloroflexota bacterium
AGGCCTTGTCCGCGAGCGAGGCCTGGTAGCAGCCGACGCCCGAGGCGGCAAGCGACATTGGGACGACCTGCTGGCCCTGGAGGCGGACGCTGAAGAAGCGGACGCTGACACCCGTCACGTCCTCGTGGAACGTGCGGAAACGGAGCGTGACCGCCGTCCCGGCCGGAACGGCGCCGCCAGGGGTCCGGTAGAGGCTGTCGCGAGAGTCGTGGCGCAGCCCGTCCCACTCGACGTTGTTGTCGTGCTTGGGGGCCGTGGACGTGACCTGGACGCCCGGGACGTGGGTCGTGCTGTCGAAGCTGAACGTGACGAGATAGCCGGGGCCCGGAACGGTGAACGGGACGTTCGCGCCGCCCGGATCGCCACCCGCCCCGTAGTTGACGTCCCAGGTCTGGTTGAGCGCGACCTTGAACTCGTAACTGCCGGCCGGAATGGCGGACGTCGTGAACGTGTAGGTGCCGTCGCCGTCGGGATCCTCGAGCCACGAACGAAGGCAATCAGGCTGCCAGTCGCCCGGGCAGCCGATCGCCGACTGGTAGCTGCCGGGCGCCGTGGCGATGACCGAGCTGACGTTGTCGGTCACCCAATGGGTCTTGTGGTCGTAGAAGAACTGGACGGCGCCGGTAGGTGCCGCGAGCGGGATGTTGTCTCCGCCCGGCACGGCGTGGAGGCCGTAGTTCTCGTCCCACGAGTCGTTGAGCGCCGCCTTGTACTGGAACGCGCCCACTCCGGGGGTGAACGAGCCCTGCCAGACGTCGTCGGTCGCGTCGTAGCCCAGGTGCGCATCGGTGCAGTCCGCCTGCCAGTCGCCCGAGCAGCCGATCTCGCTGTCGAGGTCGCCGGCGATCGTCACGCTGGTCGGGTTTGCCGTGTGCGAGGCCAGGACGCTGGCCGGGCCGACCACCGATGCGGTCGGCAGCAGTGAGCCGAGGAGGAGGATCAACGCGCCGGCCGTCGCCAGCCCGGGCGCGCGCCCGGTTCGCGCGTGTTCGGAAGACCAACGAGCGGCGAACGGGAGCATGGGCAGACCCTCCGATCGGCGTGGCGCGCGTGCGCGGCTGTCGAGCGCCGGGAGGCAAGGAGCCCAGGCGCCTCGATGGACCTAAACCGGTTTACGCGACCGTCGACCGGAGGATGCTCCGGGTTCGGAGCAGTGTCAATGGGGCCCGGGCGTTTAGTTCGTGTTTAGGTGCGGAGCGGTCGTCGCCCGGGCCGGGCTGCCGCTAGCCTGCCCGCCGGGCGGCGGCGACAAACGCCCGGATCCCCGGCCGCTGTCCGTACAGGAGCACGCCGGCCGCGTACATCCGTGCGGCCACGACCGACACGACCGCGACCGCGGCGAGCAGCAGCCCGATCGACACCGCCAGCTCCCACGGCTGGACGGCCGTCACCATGATCCTCGCGAGCATCACGAACGGGCTGAATGGAGGCACCAGCGAGGCCGCCCGGATCCAGGTGCCACCGCCTCCGCTCAGCGCCACGATCGCGGTCAGGTAGCCGGCGATCGCGACCAGGCTGAGCGGCAGCGACAGCGTCTGCAGGTCGTCCGGACGGCTGACGAACGAACCCATCGCCGCGTAGATCAGGGCGAACAGCCCGAACCCGAGCAGGAAGAAGACGCCGTACCCGGCCAGCAGCGGCGGCGTCAGGCCCACGATCGGGGCGCCCTCGCTCCAGCCGGGACCCAGGACCGCCTCGGCGATCCGGTCCTGGAAGGCCAGCACGGCGAGGGCCGGCACGGCGATGGCAAGGTACTGCGTGAGACCCGCCGCCCCGATCCCGAGCACCTTGCCGGTGAGCAGCTGGCGCGGCGACGCGGCGCTGATCATCAGCTCCATGACCCGGCTGCTCTTCTCGGCGGCAACGCCGGTTGCGACCCACATGCCGTAGATGATCACGCTCATGAACAGCAGCACCACGAACACGACCCCGAGGAAGCCGCGGCTCGCCGCCTCCTGCACACCCAGCGGCCGGCCGCCGTCGGTCGCGCTGACGAGCGAATCCACCCGGAACGCGGGCGTCACGAACGGCGGCGCGTCGGTCCCGGGCGGCAGGCGCGAGCTCCAGTCGAGCACCCCGATGCCGAAGGCCGCCACCGCGAGGAGCTGATTGCGCGCGCTGGCCGCGCTCTCGGCCGTCCGGAGCGTGACATCCACCTGGCCGGTCTCGAGGCGCTGCACGAGCAGGATCGCGGACAGCTCGCCCTTCAGCAGCCCCGCCTGGCCGGCGTCCGTGGACGTCACCTCCAGGCGATACGGCTTCTCGAAGGTCGCCGGGTCGACCCCCGGCGGCGGGCTGTTGAGGATGCTGTCGGCGACCGCGACCGCGCGCTGCGCGAGCCCGGGGTCGCCCGACACCACGGCGATCCGGGTCACGGTCCCTCGGTCGAGGTAACGGATCCCGATGGGCGCCAGGGCGACCAGCAGCGCGAGACCCATCAGCACGATCGTCGAGACGACGTAGAGCGGGCTCCGGACGCGGTCCCGGTATTCGCGGCGGGCGATGATCCCGGCGTTCGGAAGGAGCGGATCGCGCGGCGTCATCAGCCGACGCCCCCGACCGGGACCACGGGCGCGGCCCCGGTCCAGACGCGGTCGGTGTCGGCCGGCCGGCCGACCAGCTCGATGAACAGCGCCTCGAGGCTCGGCTCGATGACCTCGAACTGGCTGATCGTGGCCCCGTTCGCGAGCACGGCGTTGAGGATCGCCGCGGGATCCGCATCGGCCAGCAGCTCGAGCTCGGCGCCCGCGGCATCGGGATGGACGCGCTCGACGCCGGCGACGCGGCCGAGCCAGTCGGGCGCCGGCTGGATGCCCTCGAGCGCGATCCGGATCCAGCGTCGCCCGGAGGCTCGCTTCAGGTCGCGCAGCCGGCCGCCCGCCACGAGCCGGCCCCGGTCGATGATCGCGACCGATTCGCACAGCGCCTCGGCCGCCTCCATTTGATGGGTCGAAAAGACCAGCGTGCGGCCCTGGTCGCGGAGTTCCGTGAAAGCCTCGCGCAGGATCACCAGGTTGATCGGGTCGAGGCCGGTGAACGGCTCGTCCATCAGCAGCACCTCCGGCCGATGCAGGATCGCCGCGATGAACTGCACCTTCTGCTGATTGCCCTTGGACAGCTCCTCCGCGCGACGGTTCGCGTAGTCCGGGATCTGGAACCGCTCGAGCCAGCCCAGCGCCGCCCGGCGCGCCTCCGCCGGCTTCTCGCCGTACAGCGACGCGAAGTAGACGAGCTGGTCGAGGACGCCCAGGCGCGGGTAGAGCCCGCGCTCCTCGGGCAGGTATCCCCAGGTGCGTCGCGGCAGGCCGCCGACCGGCGTGCCGGCCCAGCGGATCTCGCCGTCGTCGGCCCGGACGATGCCGAGGCAGATCCGCATCGTCGTGGTCTTGCCCGCCCCGTTGGCTCCGAGGAACCCGAACACCTCGCCCGGCCGGACGTCGAAGCTCAGGCCGTCGAGGGCGAGCGTCGGCCCGTAGCGCTTCGTGACCTGGTCGACCTGGAGGCTCACGCTGGCGAGAATAGCTTCCGCGAAGGGTTCCGCCCCCTCACCGATGGTCCGGGTCGGTCGCGACGGCCGACCCTCGCCGGCGCGCAACGGCGTAGCATCGACGCGTGAACCCCGCGTCCGCTCCCGGCACGATCACGCCCGTCTCGATCCACGCGGACCGCGGCGCGGGACGACTTGAGATCGGCTGGGCCGACGGCCACGCGACCGTCTACGACACGACAGCCCTGCGCTGGCTCTGCCCCTGCGCCTACTGCCGGGGCGAGGCCGGCATGCCGGGCTGGCTCGACAGCGCGCCGACGCTCACCGAGGAACAGACGCGACTGGTCGACGTCGCGCTCGTCGGCGGCTATGCCATCGCCCCGACCTGGGGTGACGGCCACCACACCGGCTACTACACGTATGCCCTGCTTCGCGACCGCTGTCCCTGCCCGGAGTGCTCGGAGCGACGCAGTGGCCGGCAACCAACCCCCGGGCGAAGCCACGAGGAGCACGCATGATCGTCGTCACAACCCCGTACGTCTCCGGCCATCGGGTCGTCGAGACCAAGGGCATGGTCTTCGGCCTCGTCGTTCGCAGCCGCGGTCTCGGCGGCAACATCATGGCCAGCCTTCGATCGCTCGGCGGCGGTGAGATCCACGAGTACACGAGCATGCTCGAGGACACCCGCCGGCAGGCG
>JACQEF010000096.1 GCA_016200745.1 Chloroflexota bacterium
CGTCTTCGCGCCGTCGACGCCCGGACCGGGCGGCCCGCCGCAGGGGACGCTCAGTGCCGCGCGGCCCCCATTCAGCTTCGCCGGCAGCGGCCAGGAGTTCGCGTTGCTCGGCCAGCACGCGATTCAGCTCCGGTTCAGCGCGATGACGATCGCCAACGAGTCAGGCGAGGCGACCTACCAGGGACCGACGGACGTCAAGCCCGGCCTGCCCGCGCTCCGGGAGGCGATCCAGTTCGACGCCTCCGAGGGGGTCGTCGCGTGGTACCTGGGCTATGACGGGCCGGGCTGCGTCACGCTCGTCCGCGAGGGCAACTCGGTGACCGTGATGTTCGCGCACGCCGAAGCCCCGGCGGGTTGACAGCCTCGCCCCACGTTCGCTAGTCTCCGCTTAGCACTCTCGAGGTTAGAGTGCTAAGCATCGCGGAGCACCGAATCCGACGTCGCCGGATGGACACCCGGCTGGAGGATCGGATCGGCCCACGTCGATGCCGCCAAAGAGGTGTCAGGGAGGCCTCGCCTCCGTCCCATCCTGGACGGACGGTCTCCCGCGATCCACGCCCGACGGTCGGTCCTGGCCGTCACAGGAGGAATGCACGTTGGCCAAAGCCACTGCGATCTCGACCAAGCTTCGCCCGCTCGGCGACCGCGTGGTCATCCAGCCGAGCGCCCGCGAGGAAGTGACCAAGAGCGGCATCGTCCTGCCGGACACCGCCAAGGAGAAGCCCCAGGAAGGCACGATCCTCGCTGCCGGACCCGGTCGGATCCTCGAGGATGGCAAGCGCGAAGCCATGGACGTCAAGTCCGGCGACAAGGTCCTCTACGCCAAGTACGCCGGGACCGAGTTCAAGGTCGACGGCGAGGATCTCCTCATCGTCAGCCAGAAGGACATCCTGGCGATCGTCACGGACTGACCGCGACGCGCCGCGTTCGACCACCCGCAGGTTCCTGGAGGGACACACGAATTGTCTAAGCAGATCATCTTCGACGAGACCGCTCGTCGCTCGCTGAAGCGTGGCATCGATCGCCTCGCCGACGCGGTCAAGGTCACGATCGGCCCGAAGGGCCGCAACGTCGTGCTCGACAAGAAGTTCGGTTCGCCGACCATCACCAACGACGGCGTGACGATCGCCCGGGACATCGAGCTCGACGACCCGTTCGAGAACATGGGCGCGCAGCTCCTCAAGGAAGTCGCCACCAAGACCGACGACGTCGCCGGCGACGGCACGACCACCGCGGTCGTGCTCGGCCAGGCGCTCGTCTCCGAGGGACTTCGCGTGGTGACCGCCGGGGCCAACCCGATGGTCGTCAAGCGCGGCATCGAGGTCGCCATCGAGGCGGTCGTGGCCGAGATCGCCCGCCAGGCACGCCCGGTCGACAACCGCGCGCAGATCGCGGCCGTCGCGGCGATCAGCGCCGCGGACCCCGAGGTCGGCGAGATCATCGCCGAGGTGATGGACAAGGTCGGCAAGGACGGCGTCATCACCGTCGAGGAAGGCCAGAGCCTGGGCCTCGAGAAGGAATACACCGAGGGCATGCAGTTCGACCGGGGCTATCTCTCGGCCTACTTCGTGACCAACCCCGATCGGATGGAGGCGGTCCTCGACAACCCGCTCATCCTGATCACCGACAAGAAGATCTCGAGCGTCCAGGACATGCTCCCGGCCCTCGAGAAGGCGGTCCAGCAGGGCAAGCCGACGCTGATCATCAGTGAGGACGTCGACGGCGAAGCGCTCGCCACGCTCGTCGTCAACAAGCTCAAGGGGACCATCCAGGTCCTCGCCGTCAAGGCGCCGGGCTTCGGCGACCGCCGCAAGGAGATGCTCCGCGACATCGCCGTCCTGACCGGCGGCACGGTCATCAGCGAGGAGATCGGGCGCAAGCTCGACTCGGTCGCGTTCGAGGACTTCGGCTCGGCCCGTCGCGTCGTCGCGACCAACGGCAAGGCCGACCAGATCAAGGCCCGGATGACCCAGATCAAGGCGCAGATCGAGGACACCACCTCGGACTACGACCGCGAGAAGCTCCAGGAGCGCCTCGCCAAGCTGTCCGGCGGCGTGGCGGTCATCAAGGTCGGCGCGGCCACCGAGGTCGAACTCAAGGAGAAGAAGCACCGCATCGAGGATGCGCTCTCGACGACCCGCGCGGCCGTCGAGGAGGGCCTCGTCGCCGGCGGTGGGACCACGCTCCTGCAGGCGATCCCGGTGCTCGACAAGATCAAGCTCGAAGGCGACGCCCAGGTCGGTGTCGACATCGTGCGCAAGGCGCTCGAGGCGCCGGCCCGGCAGATCGCCGACAACGCCGGCCAGTCCGGCGAGGTCGTGGTCGCGCACGTGAAGGGCCTCAAGGCCGGCCACGGCTACGACGCGCTCAAGGGCGAGTACGGCGACCTGTTCAAGAAGGGGATCGTCGACGCGGCCAAGGTGACGCGCTCGGCGCTCCAGAACGCGGCGTCCATCGCGGCCATGGTCCTGACGACGGAGACGCTCGTCACCGACATGCCGGAGAAGGACAAGGGCAACGGCGGCGGTGGCGACCACGGCCACGGCGGCCCGGGCGGGATGGACTTCTAGGCCTCCCCCAAGCTCAGCACGAGGGCCCCCGGCATCGCCGGGGGCCCTCTTCGTGTGCGACCGACGCGTCCGCACGAACCCCTTCCCCTCGTGTTTTGGATTGCCTACCATGCGCTCGCGGACGGGAGAGCGCGCCCAGCGGGAGGGACCCGACCGGACCCCGCGCCGACCGGCTTCCGAAGTCCATCGACCGGCGGGCCCGTCGTCATGGTGACCTTCGGCTGGTTGACAGATCAACGCCACGGAGGGGACTCTGTCGCGGAACTGCATTGCGGCGAATGACGTCGTCACCACCACCCGAGGGGGACCCACCCGATGTCGCCAACCACCCGTCGTCTCGGCAGGCTGTTCGGCCTGCTGGCCGCCGCTTCGATCGTCGTCGCCGCCTGCGGGGCGGCCGCCGCTCCGGCCCTGACCGACCCCAAGGAGATCGTCACCGCCGCCGTCCGCACGGCGCAGGCCGCCAAGACCGTGCACGTCGAGGCGACGCTTGACGGCAGCATCCAGGCGGACCTCAGCGGTACCGGAGGTTCGGGCGCGGCCATCTCGCTGGCCGGATCGACGGCCGCGGCCGACGTGGACCTGACGGCCGGCAATGCCCGCGCCACCTTCTCGCTGCCGGCGCTCCTCGGGCTGTCCGGTGAGCTCGTCCAGGTCGATGGGACGTCCTACGTCAAGACGACGCTGACCGGGGACAAATTCCAGAGCCAGAAGACGTCGGATTCGCTCCCGGTCAACCCGGGCGACAGCAAGAGCCTGGTCGACAGCATCGGCGAGGTCCTCGCGCAGCCCGGCGTCGATCCGGTCAAGGGCGACGACGTGCCCTGCGGCAGCACGCAGTGCTACACGGTCAAGATCGAGCTCACGCCCGATGAGATCAACGCGCTCGACGGGGGCAACCCGATGGCAAGCCAGATCCCGGTCGATCTCGGGTCCGCCAGCCTCAATCTCACGATCCGGGTCGAGAAGGACAGCAACCGCCTGGCCGGGATCGCGGCGACCGCTTCGCTGGGCGAGCAGGGGACGCTGACGATCGACCTCACGTTCTCGAAGTGGGATCAGGCGGTCTCGATCAGCGCGCCCCCGGCCGACCAGGTCCAGCCCGCCTCGTAGCGCCGCCCGTCCGGCGCTCGGTGGCCGCCCGGAGAGCGGCCCCACCTACAATGAGCGGGTGAGTCCCACCCGACGCAGGCGATCCGGCGACAGCTCGCCCGACGCGGCTGCCGAGACCGCCGGCACCGCCTTCACCGACCTCGCCGACGCACCCGCCGGTGCACCGGAGGAGCCCGCCTGGATGCGCGACTCGGTGGGTTCGGTCGAGGAGGATCCACGGGTCCGTTCGCGACCGGATCCCGTCGCGGGGGCGGC
>JACQEF010000097.1 GCA_016200745.1 Chloroflexota bacterium
CGGATCAAGGCCAACCCGACCAGCGACTCGCAGTACCAGTATCTCGGCCAACTCTTCGCACGAAAGGGCCGGCAGACCGGCGACATCAACCAGTACACGCTTGCGGGCCAGGCCTTCCAGAAGGCCATCGAGCTCTATCCAGGCAGCGTCGCCGCACGCACCGGCCTTGCCGTGAACCTGGTGACCCTGCACGACTGGTCGAACGCGATCGAACAGGGCAAGACGATCCTCGAGACCGATCCCAGGGCGATCGGCGCGGTCGCGGTCATCGGTGATGCGAGCCTCGAAACCGGCGACCTCGACACCGCACAGGCGGCGTTCGGGACGCTCCGGCAGAAGGTCGACAGCCCGGCCGTCGAGAGCCGTTTCGCCCGTCTCGCGTTCCTCACTGGAAAGTCCGATGAGGCGATCAGAATCCTGGACGATGCGGCCACCACCTCCGTGAGTCTCAACGGCTCTGCCGAGGAGCAGGCGTTCTACCAGTACTCCGCAGGGCAGTATCGGTTCGACTCGGGCGACGTTGACGGCGCTGAACGCGAATTCGAGGATGCCCTGCGGGCGTTCCCGAACTACTACCTGGCGATCGCGGGCCGTGGCCGTGTCGCCTTTGCGCGGGGCGACCTCGCCGCGGCGATCGGGTTCTACCGCGCGGCCGTGGCGATCATCCCGAAGCCGGAACTTGTCGCGTACCTGGGTGACCTGTACGCGCTCAACGGCGACCGGGTCGCGGCCGAGGCGCAATACAAGACGGTCGACTTCATCGTCCGGCTGAATGCGGTGCAGGCGCAGGTCTTCAGCCGCGAAATCGCCCAGTTCCAGGCGACCCATCATCGAGACACGGCCCACGCCGTGGCGATCGCACGAGCCGAGCTCGAGACCCGCAAGGACATCTACGGCTACGACACGCTTGCCTGGGCGCTCTACAACGACGGCCAGCCGTCCGACGCACTGGCGCCGGCCCAGCAAGCGGTCTCACTCGGCACCCAGGATCCGAAGCTGCTCTACCACCTCGGCATGATCGAGCTCGCGACGGGGCACCCGGCCGACGGCCAGGCGCATCTCCGGGCGGCACTGGCGCTCAATCCGGCGTTCGACCCGCTCGGCGCCGCGGCGGCTCGCGCGGCGCTGGGTCGCTGAAGTGGGAAGGACGAGCTTGACACTCGCCGGCCCGGACCGGATCATGCCGGGAGCATGGATGCACACCTGACAAGTACAAACGTGCATGGCGCCGGAGCCGCGCGGTGGGGGGCCGCCGACCGATGAGCGACTTCGAGCAGCTCGTCCGCGCCAGCCGGCTGTACTACGAGCTGGGCGAGACCCAGAACCAGATCGCCGAGTTGCTCGGGGTGACGCGGCCACAGGTCTCGCGGCTGCTCAAGAGAGCCCGGGCGGAGGGCATCGTCGAGATCCGCATCGTGGACCGCACCGCGGTCGACAGCCCGGCGGGCGACGTCCTCCGGCGGCGCTACGAGCTCGACCAGGTCCACCTCGCCCCGACCATCGCCGGCCCCGAGGATCTCACGCGCCGGATGGTCGGCCGACTGGCCGCCGAGGTCCTGCGGGTTGCCGTGCGGCCCGGCACGACTGTCGGGATCGGCGACGGGGCATCCATCCTCGCGACCGCCGACGCGCTCGAGGAAGTGGCGACGCCGGTCGCCGTGACCGTCGTGCCGCTGTGCGGCGGCTTCTGGTCGACCGGCCAGGAACGCGAGCCGTATCGGCGGATCGCCGAGGCCCTCGGTGCGCAGGTCCGCGGCCTGATGGCTCCGGGGCTGGTCGACGACGCCGCCACCCGCACCGCCCTCGTTGCGCACGCCGGGATTCGCGCGATCGCGGATCTGTGGGCGCGCCTGGACGTCGCGCTGTTCGGGATCGGCGGCCCGGCCTGGAGCGCGTCGCTGGTCGGCGACGCGATCGAGCGGCAGCTCGAGGAGGCCGAGGCGGTCGGCGAGGTGCTGGTGGCGCCGTTCGACCTCGACGGGCGGTTCGTCTGCCCGGCGCTGCGCGAGCGCGTCATCGCCTTCGACGCCCGGAATCTGGGTCGCATCCCGGCCTCGATCGGGCTGGCGTCCGGCGAGGCCAAGGTCCGCCCGATCCTTGGTGCCCTGCGGGCCGGCATCGTCCGGACCCTCGTCACCGACGTCGCCACGGCCGAGGCGGTCGTGGCGCTCGACGGGGTCACCAGGGCCGCGCGCGTGAGTGGGTCGCGATGAACGCCCGCGAACCCGTGGTCCTCGGGGTCGATCTCGGCACGGCCGAGGTCAAGGCGGGGCTGGTGTCCCTCGACGGGCGGCTGCTGGCGCTGGCGCGGAGCGGCTACGAGCTCGACCGGGGGGGCGGCCACGGCTGGGCCGAGCAGGATCCGGGTGCCTGGTGGTCGGCCGTCGTCAGCGCGGTGCGCGCCCTGCGTGCTTCCTCGTTCGGCGAGATCGTGGCGATCGGCGTGGACGGCCACGGGCCGACGCTGGTGGCCGTCGACGGCCGTGGCGAGGCGACCCGGCCGGCGATCACGTTCCTCGACGCCCGGGCGAGCGCCGAGGCGGACGAGCTGGCCGCCGCGACCGGTGTCCGCGGCTGGGCGCTCGGCGGCCTGCCCGCGGCGCTGTGGGTCGAGCGCCACCAGCCGGAGGTCGCCGCCGCCACGCGCTGGTACCTCACGACCTGGGAGTGGCTGGCCTATCGACTGACCGGCGAGGCGGCGGCGCCCCTGATCCCGAGCCAGCTGGTACCGGATCCGGCCCGCGTCAACACCGCCGGGATCCCGGCCGACCGCCTGCCACGAGTTGCCCGGACCGGCGAGGTGGTCGGCAGCGTGACCGAGACCGCCGCCGCGGCGCTCGGCGTCCGGGCGGGGCGCCCGGTCGTCGGCGGCACGGTCGATGCGTTCGCGAGCTATCTCGGGGCCGGGTTGCTCGAGCCCGGCGACGCCTACGATCCGGGCGGGTCGGCCGGCGGGTTCGGCGTGTACTGGGACCGGCCGGTCGAGGTGCCCGGCGCGTTCGTGACCCCGGCGCCGCTCTCCGGGCTGTTCAGCGTCGGAGCCGCGATGGCCGCCACCGGGCGGGCGCTCGACTGGTATCGCGACCAGGTCCTGGTCGACACGATCGCGGTGGACGCGCTGCTCGCCGAGGCGGCGCAGACGCCCGCGGGTGCCGATGGGCTCGTCTTCCTGCCGTATCTCGCCGGCGAGCGGTCGCCGATCTGGGACCCGGAGGCGCGCGGCGTGCTTGCCGGACTCACCCTGGGACACGGGCGGGCCCACATCAGCCGGGCGATCATCGAGGCGTCCGCGCTGGCGATCCGCCACGTCGCCGAGCCCATGCTCGCAGCTGGCGTGCGGGTCAACGAGATGCGCGTCTGCGGCGGGCCGGCCCGGAGCCGGTTCTGGAACGGCGTCAAGGCCGACGTGACCGGGTTCCCGGTCGCGGTGCCGGCCGTGCTCGAGACCGCGGTCCTCGGGGCGGCCATCCTGGGTTCGGTCGGGATCGGGGCGCACCTGGACCTGCGAGCGGCGATCCGGGCGATGACGCGGATCGAGTCACGGATCGAGCCGACGCCGGCGCTTGCCCCCGTGTACGAGCGCCTGTTCGAGGCGTACCGGGCGCTCTATCCGGCCACGGCACCGGTCCTGCGACCGCTTCAGGGGCTGTCGGCATGAGCCTCACCGGTCACGGTCCCGGCGCGGTGCGGCTCCGCGACCTGAGCTTCGCGTTCGTGGCCCGCGGCGGCGGATCGCTTCCCGTGCTCGACGGCGTGGACCTGGCGATCCCCGGCGGCGGGATCGTCGCGCTCGTCGGTCCGAACGGCTGCGGCAAGTCCACGCTGCTACGGGTGATCGCCGGCTTGCTCGAGCCCGCCCGTGGCGAAGCGCTGCTCGACGGTGCGCCGATCGACGGCCCCGATCCCCGGATCGGGCTCGTCTTCCAGGAACCCCGGCTGCTGCCGTGGCGGTCCGCGGCCGACAACATCACGTATCCGCTCGAGTTGGCCGGCTGGCCGGCGGCCCGCCGCCGCGAGCGACTGGCGGCGCTGAGCGACCGGGTCGACCTCGATCCCGCCGTCACGACCTCGCGGCCGGCCGAGCTGTCCGGCGGCACCCGCCAGCGCGTGGCGCTCGCCCGCGCGCTCGCGCTCGAGCCGGAGGTCCTGCTCCTCGACGAGCCGTTCAGCGCGCTCGACGCCCTCACTCGTGAGCGGTTCGACCTCGAGCTGCTCCGGCTCTGGCACCGCGCCGCGACGACGATCGTGATCGTGACCCACAGCATCCCCGAGGCGGTCCTGATCGCCGACCGGGTCGTGGTGCTGTCGGCGCGCCCGGCCCGGATCGTGGCCGACATCGCGATCGACCTCGCCCGCCCGCGGACCATCGAGGCGCTCGACGACCCGGCGGCGGGCCGGGCCTCTCGCCGGATCCGCGCGTTCCTCGAGGATGACGATGGCGAGCCGACCGAGCACCGCACCACGGCGGCCTCGGTCCGCACGGAGCTCGCCTCGTGACCCGCGTGGCGGCGCTGTCAATCGTCGTCGCCTTCGCCGTCTTCGTCCTGGTCTGGAAGGCGATCGTCGTCGTCAGCGGCCTGCCGCCGTTCATCCTGCCGGCCCCGGAAACGGTCGCGATCCGGTTCGTCGGGGCGTGGCGCGACGGCACGATCGAGCCGCACCTCGCGACCACGCTGGTCGAGGTCGGCCTGGGTTTCGCGGTCGGCGTGGCGCTCGCGCTCATCGCGGGCTACGGGCTGGCGCGCAGCGTCTGGGTCGAGCGCCTGCTGTCGCCCTACCTGGTTGCCGCGCAGGCGATCCCGATCCTTGCGCTGGCACCCCTGCTGGTCTGGTGGTTCGGCAACGGCCTGCTCAGCAAGGTCGTGATCGCCGCCCTGATCGTCTTCTTCCCGGTGGCCGTGGCCACGATGGTCGGCATCCGATCGGTCGACGCGCGGCTGCTAGAGCTCGGGCGCAGCCTGCGGGCGACCCGCCGCCAGGTGCTGCTCACGCTGGAGATCCCGGCCGCGCTGCCGAACATCCTCGGTGGGATGCGCGTCGGCGTCACGCTCGCCGTCGTGGGGGCGCTCGTCGGCGAGTGGGCCGGGGCGAACCAGGGCCTCGGCGTCCTCATCAACCTCGCCCGGGGTTCGCTGTTCGACATCCCCCTCATGTTCGCCACGCTGGTGACGATCGCTCTCGTTGGCATCGTCCTCTACCTGATGGTCGTGATCCTCGAGCGCCGGCTCGTCGGCAACCGCTGATCGTCCCAACCTGGAGGTGTTCGTGTTCTCGCTGCCCCATCGTCTTGCCGTCCTGGCGGTGTTCGTCGCGATCCTCGCAGGCGCCTGCGCCGGTGGCTCGTCGTCGCCCACGCCCACCGCGGGGTCGCCGATGACCGCGGCGCCGTCGGCCGCCGGCTCGGCCTCCCCGGCCGTTCCGTCGTCGGCAGCGCCGGTCAAGCTGGTGGTTGGCCTCGGCTACATCCCGAGCGTCCAGTTCGCGCCGTTCTACCTCGCCGACCAGGCCGGCTACTACGCCGATGCCGGCCTGTCGGTCGAGTTCCAGAACAAGATCGACCCGGACCTGATCACGCTCGTCGGCCAGGGCGCGATCGACATCGGCATCGGCGACGGGACGAGCGTGATCCCGGCGGCCAGCCAGGGCATCCCGGTCCGGTACATCGCCACCCTCTACGGCCAGTTCCCGGACATCGTCTTCGCCAAGGCCTCGAGTGGGATCACGACGGCGGCCGACCTCAAGGGCAGGAAGATCGGGACGCCCGGCCGCTACGGCGGCGGCTGGATCATGCTCCAGGCGCTCCTCGGGTCGGCCGGCCTGACGACCGGCGACGTCGACGTGGTCGAATACCCCGACTTCTCGCAGCGGGCTGCGGTCGAGCAGGGCGCGGTGGACGCGGCGACCGGGTTCTCCAACAACGAACCGGTCCAGCTCGAGCTCGACGGCACCAAGGCCGTGGTTCTGCACATCGACCAGATCACCCCGCTGCCGGGTCCCGGGCTGATCGCGGCCGCGAAGACGCTGACCGACAAGCACGACGCGGTCGCCCGGTTCGTGGCGGCCACGCTCCGCGCCATGAACGCGATCAAGCTCAACCCGCAGGTCGGGCTGGAGGCGGCGATCAAGACCGTGCCGGAGCTCGGCTCCGCCCGTGACGCGCAGCTGGCGATCCTGAACGCGACCATCGATTCGTGGTCGGGTCCGGTCCAGGTGGCCGGCGGGCTGGGCGCGGTCGACAAGCCCGGTTGGACGAAGTCCATCGACTATCTCACCACGCTCGGGCTGGTCCCGAACCCGGTGACGGCGGACGACCTCGTCGTGGACGGGTTCATCCCGATCGGCGGCTGAGCCCGGCACCGACGATGCCTGGCGGCGTCCGTCGGGGCGGAACGGCGGGTTCGTCACGGGGTGGTGGGACGAGCTGCCGTGCTGCGCGAAGTCAGCCGGCTGCCGCGGTGGCTCGGGTATCACCTGGGTCCGGAGCAGGGCCGTTTGGACCGGCGTCGGCGGGCCTTCGCCGAGCGGGAATCGACCGGATCGGGTAACGTAGGAGGCCCCCGATCGCACATCGCGTGCCCTCGTTCCACCGCGCAGGAGTTCCTGTGAACAGTCGTCCTCCGGTCAAGCCCACGACCACGGTTGAACCGTTCAAGCACGTGATCGACGAGTACAAACACCAGGCGCAGACGATCACCTGCACGTGCGGCTGGCACGGCAGCTCGGCGACGACGGATCGCGGCGGGTCGGAGTGGACGGCCCATCTGTTCGAAGTCCGCGGCAAGAAGCGATAGCCGCGGCGCCGCGGCGCCGCGGCGGTCCTGATGCAGAGCCGGGGGCGGCGCAGGCGTGCGTTGCCCGGGTGATGCCGGTCGGTGCGATCGGCGGGCCGTGACGAAGCGCACTGGCGCTCCGTGGGGGCCGTGCTAGCATCGCGGTCCGTGACTCCCGAGCAACTGCCCGCTCGATCGCCGTTTGCGCTGCGCGCGAGGCTGCTGACCCCCCTCGCCGCCGGTGGGATCCGCCACGAACCGGACGGGCTGCTCGTGGTCGACGCCGATGGGCGCGTGGCCTTCGCCGGGGCCGCGAGCGAGCGACCGGACGACACGGTCGCCGCCCTCGATCTCCGTCCGTGGGTGGTGATGCCCGGGATGGTCGACCTGCACGCGCACCTGCCGCAGGTGCCGAGTGCGGGTCTCGGCGCGGGGCTGGACCTCCTCACCTGGCTCCAGCGCTACATCTTCCCGCTCGAGCGTGGCTTCGATGTCGCCGCCGCCGAGCGCCTGGCGCCGATCGTCTGGCGCGCCTTCGCGGCCGCGGGCACGACCACCGCGATGGTCTACGGCGCCGTCTACCATGCCAGCCTCGACGCCACCTTCCGGGCAGCCGAGGCGCACGGGATCCGGGCGGTGATCGGCAAGGTGATGATGGACCGCCTGACCTACGACCCGACCATCGACCCGAGCGCGATCCTCGAGCGATCGCTCCGGGAGTCGGCAAGCCTGATCGAGCGCTGGGACGGCCGCGATGACGGCCGGCTTCGGTATGCGGTCACCCCTCGCTTCGCCGTGTCGTGTACGGCCGATCTGCTCCGCGAGTCCGCGGCCCTCGCGTCGGCGACCGGAACGTACTGGCAGACGCACGTCTCCGAAGACCGCGCCGAGATCGCGGAGGTCGGGCGGCTCTTTCCCGAGGCGCTCGACTACGTCGACGTGTACGACCGGGCCGGCGGCCTGGGGCCGCGGACCGTCCTGGCCCACGGCGTGCACCTGTCCGACCGCGAGCTTACCCGGCTGGTCGAGACCCGGACGCACGTGGCCCATTGCCCGGCCTCCAACCTGTTCCTGGCGTCGGGCGTCATGCCGCTCGGCCGCTTCGTGGAGGCAGGACTGTCCGTCGGCCTCGGCTCGGACGTGTCGGGCGGCCCGGACCTCTCGATCTTCACCGAGATGCGCGTCGGCTTCTACGCGCACAACGCGATGCGCGTCGCCGGACGCTCCGGTGGGCCCGCGCTCGGCCCCCTCGATTGGCTACGGATGGGGACGCTCGGCGGCGCGGAAGCGCTCGGCCTGGACCGCGCGATCGGATCGCTCGAGCCGGGCAAGGAGGCGGACCTGATCGCGATCGATCCGTCGTACGTCGCCTCGGTGGCGGGGGCAGAGGATCCGGACCCGGAGGACCTGATGAGCCGCCTGATCTTCCGCTCCCACCCGGACATGGTCCGCGGCGCATGGGTCCGCGGCCACCGGCTCGAGGGTCCCGCCGAGCGTGCCTGATCACGCCGACCTGCTGATCAGCGGCGGGACCGTCGTCGACGGCACGGGCGCGAGGGGCGTCCGGGCGAGCGTCGCCGTGGTCGACGGCCGGATCCGCCTCCTCGATCCGGCTGACCCGCCGACGGCGAACGTCGGGCGGACGATCGACGCGAGCGGCAAGGTGGTCTGCCCGGGGTTCATCGACCTCCACAGCCACGGCGCACTGGTGATCCTCGCCGATCCCCGCCACGAGCCCAAGGTCCGCCAGGGCGTGACCACCGAGCTGGTCGGGGTGGACGGCAACGGGTTCGCGCCGTTCCTGAGCCGCGATGACCTCGAGGCATTCGTCGAGCTCGATTCCGGCCTGGACGGCCGGCCCGACATCGACTACGGCTGGGGCTCGGTCGAGAGCTACCTGTCGCGCTACGACCGCTCGGTCAGCCTCAACGTCGCGACGATGCTCGGCAACTCACCGCTTCGGATCGCGGCGCTCGGCTGGGACGACGTGCCGGCCGGCGACGGCGCCATCGACCGGATGCGCGGCCTGATCCGCGACGGGATGGCCGAGGGCGCCTTCGGCGTCAGCTCCGGCCTCGACTACCCGCCCGGCGGCTACGCCACGACCGGCGAGCTGGCTGCCCTCGCCGAGGAGGCCGGGCGCCACGGCGGCTTCTACCACACCCACGTGCGCTACCCGCTCGGGGACCGCTACCTCGACCCGATCCGCGAGGCGATCGAGATCGGGCGACGGGCCGGCGCGCCGGCGCACGTCACCCATCTCTACCACCGCCAGACCCACCCCGGCGGGCCGGGCCCGCTGCTGGCGCTGGTGGACGACGCGCGCGCCGAGGGCCTCGACGTCACGTTCGACACGTACCCGTCGGAGTGGGCCAACACCCGTCTCCTGATCCAGCTTCCGCAGTGGGTCCAGGCCGGCGGGCCGGGGCCGCTCAAGGAGCGGATCGCCGACCGGGCCACGCGCGACCGGCTGCGGGCAGAGCTCGAGGCGCGCGGCGCGGCGTACACCAGTGCGGCCGGCTGGGCCGACGTCCGCCTCGCGGCGTTCCATCGCCCCGAGAACCTGCGTTGGGAGAGCAGGACGGTGGCCGACGTGATGCGGGAGACGGGCCACGACGCCCTCGACGTCATCTGCGACCTGCTGCTGTCCGAGGACCTCGGCGTGAGCCAGGTCACCGGCGGACCGTGGTCGGAGACGCTGCCCGACTTCGTGAAGCATCCGGTCGGGATGGTCGGGACGGACAGCACGTTCCTCGGCGACAAGCCAGCGCCACGCACGTACGGGAGCTTCCCCCGCATCCTGGGCCAGTTCGTCCGCGACGAGGCCCTCCTCAGCCTCGAGGAAGCGATCCGCAAGATGACCTCGGCGCCGGCGGCACGGCTCGGGCTGCGCGATCGCGGCGTGATCCGCGAAGGGGCCGTGGCCGACCTCGTCGTCTTCGACCCGGCGACGGTCCGGGCGACCGCGACCTACGATCAGCCGCGCTCGTACCCGATCGGCATCGAGCACGTCATCGTGGCCGGGACCCCCGTGGTCGCGGACGGCGTCCACACCGGCGCAACGCCGGGCCGGGCGCTGCGGCACGGCGCCGACTGAGCGAGGATCAGACCGCGGACGGTGCGCCCCTGAAGCCCGGCACGGGAACGGACGTCCTGGCATCGCTCGCGTGCTCTCGAAGCGCGCCGCGAAGCATCTCGCCGAACATCCGCTCGATGGCCTGCGCCTGGGCGCCGGTCAGGCTCGAGTCGACGACGGGGCTCGCCCAGCCGATGGCCAGCCGCAACGCGATCGCCCCGGATTCGAGCCACAAGTCACTCGCCTGCCGGACGCGTTCCACGTAGTTGACGGCAGCGACCTCGTCGGTCTCGGGCAGGAGCACGCCGAATCGACTCGGCCCGAGCCGCGCGATGTGATCTGCCTTCCGGGAGTGTCGCCGGATGGCGTCCGACACCGCCAGGATCACCCGATCGGCGGCGAGCTGCCCCAGCGCGCCAACGAAGCGATCGAAGCCGTCGAGCTCGATGACGACCACGGTGGCGGGGCGCTTGTACCGCGCGTGCCGGACGTCCTCGTCGACGATTAGCCGGTTCCAGTCCGTGGGGCTCAGCAGGCCGGTCAGCCGGTCGATCTTCCGGCCGAGCTGATCGGGCTCCTCCGAAGCCGGGCTCGAGTAGCCTCGACCGATCGCCGACGGGGACAGCACGACGCCACGGTCGGGCTGGCGGTCGACGGGCGCCGCTTGGACGACGGCCGCCTTCGTCCGGCGGCGTCGAACGCGCGACCAGACGAGGCTCACGACGATGAGGACGACGTTCGCCGCGACGAGAATCGCGAGGAGGATGTTGAGATCGATGACCGGCATCTTCGCCCTATCCAGGTGCCCGTGGCGCGGACGCGTCGCGGGCGCTTGCGCACGCTTACGAGGCGGCTGGCAAGCTCACGCGGGTAGTCTTTCCGTTTTCCGCCGGGCCTGACCATGGCCCGAAAGTCATCGGACCGCCGGCGCCGTCCCGCGACCGGTCGGAACCCGGCGACCGAGGCGACGATCACGATGTCGCCGTGTCCGGCCTCGATCATGGCCGGGACCGCCGCCCGGATCGGCCAGACCGTGCCGGCGACATTGGTGTCGAGCATGGTCGCGAGGGCTTCATCGGTCTGGTCGAGAATCCCGCCATACATCCCGATCCCGGCGTTCGCAATCAGGCTGTCGAGGCGCCCGAACCGGGACATCGCCGTGCCCACGAGCCGGCGGCAGTCGTCCGGCGAGCGGACGTCGATCTCGACCGCGGCGACCCGATCGGGGAACTCCGCCTCGACCTCCTCCAGCCGTTCCCGCCGCCGCGCCCCGATGACGACCCGGGCGCCGGCGCCGAGCAGGTCGCGGGCCGTGGCACGTCCGATCCCGGAGCTGGCTCCGGTCACGACCGCAACCGTTCCGGTGAGGTCTTCCATGTCCGTCTCCTCGAAGCGCGTTGACGAAGCCGACGGTGCCATTGTCGAACCTCCCGGCGCGCACGGCGAGCCCCGCCCGACGGCCGCCCGGTGATAGAGTCAAACGGACATGAGCTTGGTCTGTGGCTGAGGTGACGACCCGGACCGCGCCGCCCGCGCCCGTCCTCGTGGAGCCCGGCACGATCCTGCCCGGGCGTGCCCGCGGCGCGGTGCCGTTGCGGCGCGAGGGGCCCTCCAAGCTGACCGGTGCCGCCAGGTACACCGACGACCTGGTCGTCCCGGGCGCCTGGTACGGCGCCACGATCCGCTCGACCGACGCCCGCGCGCGGTTCTCGGCCCTCGACCTCGACCCGGCGTTCGACTGGTCGAGCGTGGTCGTCGTGACCGCAGCCGACATCCCCGGCGAGAACATCGTCAGCTCGATCAAGGCCGACCAGCCCATCCTCGTCCCGCTCGGTGGCGAGATCCAGCATCACGCCGAGCCGCTCGCGCTCCTGGCCGCACCGGACCGGGCGACGCTCCGGGCGGCACGCAAGGCCGTCCGCGTCCGGACCGAGCCGCTCCCGCCCGTGTTCGATCCGCTCGAGTCCGACCACGTCTTCGCCGCGTACGAGATCGCGGCCGGCGACCCGTCCGCGGCCTTCGCGGCCGCGGACCTCGTGCTCGAGGGCGAGTATCGCGTCGGCCACCAGGAACAGCTCTACATCGAGAACCAGGCGATGATCGCGGTGCCCGAAGACGACGGCGGCGTGACCGTCACGGGCTCGCTCCAGTGCCCGTACTACGTCCACTCGGCGCTCAAGCTGGGGCTGGGTCTCGACGACCGGGAGGCCCGCGTCGTCCAGGCCGAGACCGGCGGTGGGTTCGGCGGCAAGGAGGAGTACCCGTCGGTCGTCGCCCTCCACGCGTCGCTTCTGGCCGGCAAGGCCAAGCGGCCCGTCCGGATGATCTACGACCGCCACGAGGACATCGCGGCCACGACCAAGCGGCACCCGGCGATCGTCCGGCACCGCACGGGCGTGACCCACGATGGCCGCCTGATCGCCCAGGAGATCGAGGTGGTCATGGACGGCGGGGCGTATTGCACGCTGACCCCGGTCGTCCTGTCGCGCGGCGCCCTCCATGCGGGCGGACCGTACCGCTGCCCGAACGTCCGGATCCGCGCCCGGGCGACCCGGACGAACACGCCGCCCAACGGCGCGTTCCGGGGGTTCGGCGCGCCGCAGGTCGAGTTCGCGGCCGAGACGCACCTCAACCGGATCGCCGAGGCCCTCGGCCTGAGCCCGCTGGAGATCCGGCGGCGCAACATCTACCAGCTGGGCGACACCACTCCGACCGGCCAGGTCCTGCGCGAGAGCGTGGCTGCCGGGGAGGTCCTCGAGCGCGCCGCGGAGGCGTCGGAGTTCGAGCGGCTGCGCGTCCAACGGGTCGCGGCAGGTCAGGACAGGTCCGGGACCGGGACCGGGGCCGCGTCCGGGTCGGCGCTGCTGACCGGCCGCGAGCGGTTCGCCAGCGGTGTCGGCCTCGCCCTCGCCTGGCACGGCGCGGGCTTCACGGGCACCGGCGAGGTCAAGCTCGCGTCGGTCGCGGCGCTCGAGCTGACCGGCGAGGGGGCCATCCGGATCCTGACCGCGTCGACCGAGATGGGCCAGGGCAGCAAGACGATCCTGCCGCAGCTGGTCGCGGAGGTCCTGGGGGTCCCGGCCGAGTGGGTCGAGGCGGCGGCCCAGGACACCGCCGTCGTCCCGGATTCGGGGCCCACCGTCGCGTCGCGGACGTCGATGGTCGTCGGCGGTCTGCTGATCAAGGCCGCGCAGCGGCTGCGTGCCGAGGTCGAGTCGGCCACGGGCGGCAGCTTCGCGGCGACGTATCGCGACTTCGCGCACAGCCACGGGCCGCGACGGATCGACCAGCGGTTCGAGCCGTATCCGGACACCGCCTTCGACGACGAGACCTACCGCGGGGACGCCTATCCCGCCTTCAGCTGGGCCGCCTGCGTCGCCCGGGTCGACGTCGATCTCGACACGGGCGAGGTGCTCGTCCGCGACGTGGTGGCCGCCGACGACGTCGGCCGGGTCATCCACCCGGTGCTGGCGGAGGGCCAGGTCGAGGGCGGAACGCTCCAGGCGGTCGGCTACGCGACGATCGAGGAGATCAAGCTGCGCGACGGCCGGTATCTCAACGATCGCCTGGCGACCTACGTCATCCCGACCGCGCTCGACGCCCCGCGCATCACGACGATCCTGGTCGAGGCGCCCTTCTCGGGCGCGCCCCACGGCGCGAAGGGCCTCGGCGAGCTGCCGATGGACGTCGGCGCGCCGGCCGTCGTGGCGGCGATCGCCGACGCGACCGGAGCCTGGATCACCGACCTGCCGGCCAGCCCCGAACGGATCCTGGCCGCGCTGGCCGATGCCCCGGCCGTCGCGCCGCCGCGCGCCGGCGCATCCGAACCCGCGCCGCCGCCGGAGCCCGGCCGATGACCGCCTACCGGTTCGCGGTGAACGGCGCCCCGGTCGAGGTCGACGTCCCGGGCATGCGCCGGCTCCTCGACGTGCTGCGAGAGGACCTGGCGCTGAACGGCACGAAGGAGGGCTGCGGGGAGGGCGAATGCGGCGCGTGCACGGTCCTGCTCGACGGCTCGCCCGTGGACTCGTGCCTGGTGCCGGTCTGCCAGGTGGACGGTTCGGCGGTCCTCACCGTCGAGGGACTGGCGGTGGCGCCCACGCGGCCCGGACAGGCCGACGGGCTCGACGAGCTCCAGGCCGCCTTCCTCGTCACCGGCGGTGCGCAGTGCGGCATCTGCACGCCGGGGATGCTGATGGCCGGACGCGCCTATCTCGACGGCGGCGGCGGACCCGATCACGATGCCATCCGCGAGGCGATCGCGGGCAACCTCTGCCGCTGCACCGGCTACACCAAGATCGTGGAGGCGATCGCCCTGGCTGCGGTCACCAACGACGGCGACGCGGTTCGATGAGCCCCGACGCCGATCGCATCGCGGTCCCGACCAACGGCAAGCGGCCGCACCCGGCACCCGAGCCGGCCGCTCCCGTGCCGGTCGCGCCAGCATCGCCACCGCCCGCCACGGTCACGGGGCCGTTCACCCCGACGCAGCTCGCGGTGGGCTTCGGGATCCTGGCGGCGGCGCTCGCCCTGCTCGCCGGCAGCCTCCGCCGCCGGAGTCGGGCCGGCCGGCCGGGCCGGTTCGGGCGTCGCTGACCCGCCATGCCCGTCGAGCCGCCGATCACCAGCCCGCGCACCCTGGCCGACGCCTATGCGCAGCTCGCCGAGGGCCCGGTCACCCCCATCGCCGGCGGCACGGACCTGATGGTCAGCCTGACCGGCGAGCTCGGCGAACCGCCCGAGCGGATGCTCGACCTGTGGCACCTCGACGAGCTCCGAGGGATCGCGCTCGACGGTGACTCGCTCGTCCTCGGTGCGCTGACGACGTACACCGACCTGCGTCGGTCGTCGCTCTGCCGCGAGCACGTGCCGGCACTGGTGGAGGCGGCCGCGACGATCGGCGCCGCCCAGATCCAGAACCGCGGCACGATCGGCGGCAACGCGGTCAACGCCTCGCCGGCCGGCGACACGCTGCCGGTCCTGCTGGCGCTCGACGCGACGCTGGTCTGCGGGTCCGTCCGAGGCGAGCGCGACGTGCCGGCGACCGCGTTCTGGCCCGGCTACCGCCGGACGGCCCTGGCCCCCGACGAGTTGCTGGTCCGGATCCGGTTCCCGCTGGTGGCGGGTCGCGCGTCGCGGTTCCGCAAGGTCGGGACGCGGCGGGCCCAGTCGATCAGCAAGGTCGTGATGGCCCTCGCCTACTGCGCCGGGACCGACGGCGGCCTGTGGACGGACGTCCGCCTGGCGCTCGGCTCGGTGGCCCCGACCCCGATCCGCGCGAGCGCGACCGAGGCCGTCCTCGAGGGTCGGCCGCCGATCCCTGCGATCGCCGAGCTCGCCGCCGAGACGCTCGCGGCCGAGCTCCATCCGATCGACGACGTGCGCTCCACCGCGGAATACCGGCGCGTGGTCTCGGCCCGCGTCCTCCATCGCCTGATCCGCGAGGCGGGCGGTTGGTGACGGCCGCCCACGTGGCGCCACTGCCGCCGATCGAGCGACTCGACCGGATCCCGGCCGGGATCTTCGCCGCGACCATCGCGCCGCTGTTCGAGGGCGCGCCACGCTTCCTCGAGCGGCTCGCGAACGCCCGGCCGTTCGGCTCGCTCGAGGTCCTGTTCGAACGCGCCAGGCAGATCGCCCACGCCATGCCGCTCGCCGACCAGCTCGAGCTGATCGACGCTCATCCGCGTCTCGGGGCGCCGCCGGCCGGCGTCTCGGCGCTGTCGTTCGTGGAACAGGGATACGGCCGGGAGCCGGCCGAGGCCACGGCCCGCGACGGCGCGGCCGACCAGGATCGCGTCGCCGCGGAGCTCGTCCGGCTGAACGCGGCGTACGAGGATCGGTTCGGGTTCCGCTACTGCGTCTTCGTGGACGGCCGCACGAGGGCCGAGCTCCTGCCCGGCATGGCCGCCGCGCTCGAGGCCGGGCGCACGAACGAGATCAGCCGGGCCCTGGACGCGGTCATCGACATCGCCCGCGATCGTGCCGCGCGCCTCGGGACCGCAGCCAGGGAGGTGACGCCGTGATCGAGCTCGGAGCCAATCGCTACGGCAAGGCGGCGATCCACCTCGTCCGCGTCCATCGCGATCGGGCCGGTCACCGGATCAGCGACGTGACCGTTGCGATCGCGCTCGAAGGCGACTTCGAGCGCTCGTACACCGACGGCGACAACTCGCTCGTGATCGCCACCGACACGATGAAGAACACGGCCTACGCGTTTGCCAAGGATCGTCTCGCCGGTGCGCTCGAAGACTACGGCCGGGCGCTCGCCGAGCATTTCGTCGCGTTCCGCCAGGTCGATCGGGCGACCGTCAGCATCCGCGGCCACGACTGGGCCGCCATCGACGTGGCCGGCGCCCCGGCGCGCGACGCGTTCGTCCGCGGCGGCGAGGGCACGCGCGTCGCGACGGTCTCGGCCACGCCGGGTGGCACGACCGTCCAGGCCGGCGTCGACGACCTCGTCCTGCTCAAGACGGCCCGCTCCGGGTTCAGCGGGTTCCCGCGTGATCGCTACACGACCCTGCCCGAGACCGACGACCGGCTGATGGCGACCCGGCTGTCGGCCATCTGGCGGTACGGCTCGCCCGACCTCGACGCGGACCTGACCTTCGCGGCGATCCGCGCGACGCTGCTCGAGGTCTTCGCCGACCACGACAGCCCGTCGGTCCAGGCATCGATCTGGATCATCGGTCGCGAGATCCTTCGCCGCCACGAGGAGGTCGACGAGGTTCGGATGGTGCTGCCGAACCTCCACCACTGGCTGGCCGATCTCACGCCATTCGGGCTGGCCAACGACGGCGAGGTCTACGTCTCGACCACCGAGCCCCATGGGCTGATCGAGGCGACCGTCCGACGCGGCGAGGACACCTGACTTGCCGGTTCCCGGCGTCGACGTCCGGCGCGGGCCCGTCCCGGGATCCGAGCGGGTCCTGACCGATCCGGCGCTCGCCTTCGTGGCCGACCTCCAGCGCCGCTTCGGACCGCTCAGGCTCGAGCTGCTCCGCCATCGTGAGGAGCGCCAGGCCGAGCTGGACGCCGGCGTCCGTCCCGACTTCCTCGCCTCGACCCGAGACGTCCGGGAAGGGGACTGGGTCGTGGCCCCGGCGCCCGCCGACCTCGACGACCGCCGCGTCGAGATCACCGGACCGGCCGAGCCGAAGATGATGATCAACGCCCTCAACTCGGGCGCCCGCGTGTTCATGGCCGACCTCGAGGATGCCCTGTCGCCGACCTGGTCGAACGTGGTCGGCCGCCAGGCGGCGTTCATCGACGCCGTCCGCCGCGAGCGCACGTTCGAATCGCCCGAGGGCAAGACGTACCGGTTGAACGAGCGGACGGCGACCATCCTGGTCCGGCCGCGCGGCTGGCACCTCGTCGAATCCGGCATGCTCGTCGACGGCGCGCCGGTATCGGCCAGCCTGTTCGACTTCGGGCTGTACCTGTTCCACAACGGCGCCGAACTGCTGGCGCGCGGCAGCGGGCCGTACGTCTACCTGCCAAAGCTCGAGAGCCACGCCGAGGCAAGGCTCTGGAACGAGGTGTTCGTCCACGCGCAGGGCGCGGCCGGGATCCCGCGGGGATCGGTCCGGGCGACCGTCCTGATCGAGACGATCCTGGCGGCGTTCGAGATGGACGAGATCCTGTACGAGCTCCGCGAGCATGCGGCCGGGCTCAACGCCGGGCGCTGGGACTACCTGTTCAGCGGGATCAAGAAGCTTCGCGGCTGGCCCGACCTGACCGTGCCCGACCGCGCGCAGCTGACCATGTCCGTGCCGTTCATGCGCGCGTACACCGAGCTGCTCGTCCGGACCTGCCACCGCCGCGGCGCCCACGCGATCGGCGGGATGGCCGCGTTCATCCCGAACCGGCGCGACCCGGTCGTGACCGAGGTGGCGCTGGCCAGGGTGCGCGAAGACAAGGAGCGCGAATCGGCCGACGGCTTCGACGGGACCTGGGTCGCTCACCCGGACCTCGTGCCCATCGCGACCGCGGTGTTCGACCGGGTGCTCGGCGCCAGACCGCACCAGAAGGACCGGTTGCGCGAGGAGGTCCGGGTCGATGCCGGGCAGCTCCTCGACCTTCGTGTCCCCGGCGGGGTGGTCACCGAGGCCGGGGTCCGGGCGGACGTCCGGGTGGCCCTCGCGTATCTCGACAGCTGGCTGCGCGGGAACGGGGCGGCCGCCATCGACAACCTCATGGAGGACGCGGCGACCGCCGAGATCGCCCGGTCCCAGCTGTGGTTCTGGCGGTCGCGCGGCGTCCGGCTCGACGACGGGCGGGCGATGGACGCGGCGCTGTACCGGAGGATCCGGGACGAGGAGCTCGCGCGACTCGGTACGCCGGCGACCGGGCGGCTCGCCGACGCGGCAGGCCTCCTCGACCGGTTCGTCCTCGACGACGAGTTCGCGGCGTTCCTCACCCTGCGTGCGTACGCCGTCCTCGAATGAGGCCTGATCCCGCCGACGTCATGGACGCCCTGTCCGCCTACCAGGCGGAACTCAACCGGCGGATCCCTGGGTTCGACGGCCTCGTCGCGCCGGATGTCGTGCTCGCCTCGATCGGCTTGCCGGTCGCGCGGGCCAACTCCGCCAACGCGGCACGGTTCACGGCGGCCTCGGTGGACACGCGGATCGGCGACGTGATCGCCTGGTTCGAGGCGCGCGGCCTGCCGTTCGCCTGGCACGCCGGGCCGGCCGATCGGCCCGGACGACCTGCGGCGGCGGCTGGTCGGCCGTGGCTTCGTCCTGGAGCCGGACGAGATGCCGGGCATGGTGGCGAGTCTCGACGCGTTGCCGGAGCTCGAGTTGCCGGCCGGCGCCACCCTCGAGCGGGTCGGCGACCTGGGCGCCTTCCGCGAGTGGCTCGACGTCGTCGTGGCCGGCTTCGGCATGCCAGGGATGATGGGCGAGGCGTTCATGCGCTTCGGCGGGCTCGGCTTCGGGCCCGGGATGCCCGAGCTGCTGCTTGCCCGGCTCGACGGCCGGCCCGTGGCCGTCGCCCTCGCGGCGGTCGCCGGCGGCGGGCTGATCATCTCGAACGTCACCACCCTGCCCGACGCTCGGGGGCGAGGCCTCGGCCGGGCCGTCACCCTGGCCGCCATGCAGCACGGCGCCACCGCGGGAGTGCCGATCGCCGTGCTCCAGGCCACCGAGATGGGTCGCGGGATCTACGAGCGGCTCGGGTTCGATGACTTCGGCCGGTACCGGACGCTGACGTGGGAAGGCCGCTGAGCCGCTGCTGTCGTTCGCGGCGGCGGCCCTGCGGCCCGTTGCCTGCCGGGCCGGCCCGCCGCTCAGGCGACGCCGCTCAGGCGACGCCGCCTAGATGTCGGGCGACCCGCGCTCGACGAACTGACCGATGCCACGCGTCCCGACGAAGCGCCCACCACGGACTACCGGCCTCCCCCGGACGAACACGTCGCGCACGGCGCCGCTGACGCCCATGCCCTCGTAGGGCGTGTAGTCGCTGGACTGGTGGAGATCGCCGGCCATGATCGTCCGTTTCGCCGACGGGTCGAACAGGACCACGTCGGCGTCCCGGCCGACCTCGAGCGCGCCCTTGCGCGCGAACCCGAAGCGGCGCGCCGGGGTCGTGGCGAGGAGGTCGACCATCCGCTCGACGCCGATCCGGCCGCGGGCGACGCCCTCGGAGTAGACCAGGGTCAGCAGGGTGCCGATCCCGGGGGCGCCGTTGCTGATCTGGTTGAACGGGACGCCGTTCGCGGCCTCGGCCTTCTCGACCGCGACCCGGTCGGGGACGTGGTCGCTGACGACCATGTCGATCGAGCCGTCGGCGAGGCCCTGCCACAGGGCGTCCCGGTCGGCCGGTGTCCGGAGCGGCGGCGCGATCATGAACCGGGCGCAGCCGACGGGATCGGGATCGGCGTACCGCTCCTCGGTCAAGACCAGGTAGTGCGGGCAGGTCTCGACCGACACGCGGACGCCGCCGGCACGGCCTTCCCGCACCTCCCGCAGCGCGTGGGCGGACGACAGGTGGACGACGTGGACCGGCGCGCCCGACTGGCGGCCAAACGCCATGGCTCGAGCCGTCGCCACCGCCTCGACGTAGCTTGGTCGCGTGGTAGCGTGGTAGCGCGGTGACACGTCACCACGCCGTAGCGCCGTCTCGATCGCCGTGTCGAGGAGCACCGGGTCCTCGCAGTGGACCTCGAGCATCGCGCCGCGTTCGCCCATCACCCGCATCGCGTCGTACAGGCGCCGGTCGTCAAGCCGGAAGTCGAAGATCATGAACGCCTTGCAGGTCGGCACCCCGGCATCGACGACGGCCGGCAGCTCCTCCATCGGATCATCCATCCGTCCGCTGACGACCAGGCTCACGGCGTAGTCGATCGCGCTGTCGCCCGCGGTCACGGCGCGCCATTCGCCGAGGCCGGCCAGCAGCGACCGCTCGGCGGCAGGCGATGACCCGGTCCCGGGGTTGTTGAAGGCGAGGAAGCTCGTCGTCCCGCCGAGGGCGGCCGCGACCGAATCCTGGAAGAACCGGTCGGGCTGGTCGTCGACCGCGACGCGGGTATGCGTATGGGCGTCGATCACCCCGGGGAGCACGAGCAGACCGGTCGCGTCGACGACCTCGTCCGCCGTCGCCGCAAGTCTCGCCAGATCCCGCTCGACGGCTTCGATCCGGCCGGCCCGGACGGCCACGTCGGCCCGCAGCGAGCCGGTCGCGGTCACGACCGTCCCGCCACGGACGACCAGGTCGGTCATCGCCGGCTCAGTCCGCCTCGACGATCCGGATCGCCTGCGCGCCTTCCCAGAGGCAGCGGCGACCGATCTCGCGCAGGAGGTCCTGCCAGCCGTCGTCCGGCAGCACGGTCGCGAAATGGTTCGCCGCCAGCTGGCCGACCTTCGACGCCGTCGTGCACGCCCCGTACGGGAAGAAGATCTCGCACTCGCTGATCCCGCCCGGGTAGATCGCCAGCTGTCCGGGTGACGGGTGCGACGTGTGGTTCTCGTACTCGAGCCCGGGCCGGAAGTCGCCGAACGGGATCCAGGTCGATTCGCCGCTCCAGCGGCAATGGATGAGCTTCGACTCGATCGGCAGCATCCGCCGGATGGCGTCCACCGTCCGGGGCGCCGCCTCCGACTCCCAGCGGGCGCTACAGTGGAGGTCGCCGACCGTGATCATCAGGTTTCCCATCCACGGAGGATAGCGTGGCCAGCGGCCCCACCGAAACGGCACCCACGATCTCGACCCATGTGCTCGACACCGGGCTCGGGCGGCCGGCCGTTGGCGTCCACGTGACCCTCTACCGGTTGAGCGACGACGGACGGCCGCTTCGGCTGACCCAGGCGCTGACCGATGGCGACGGCCGCGTCCGCGACCTGCTCGAGCGCCCCC
>JACQEF010000090.1 GCA_016200745.1 Chloroflexota bacterium
CGCGTACCTCCGCAGTGCGGGGCCGTGTTGATCCCGGGACCGCAGCGCCGCGATGTTCGTCCGGGTCGCCGCCGCGAGGAGGATCCCGCAGCCGGTCCCGTGGTGGACCCCGTGCCGGACGCCGAGCGCCGCGATCATGCCGTGGACGGCCCCCAGCCCGGCGTTGGCCAGGGCGATCCCCGACGCGAGCGCGCCCCAAGCCATGGCGGATCGGGCGGCGGCAGTCTCGGCGGCCGGCCGGCCGACCCGCGCCGCGGCGTGCCATGCGGGCAGCGCGGGTCCGATCGCCGCGAGTCCGCTCCGGGCGATCGCGTTGGTGTAGGGCGAGGCGCCGATGGACACGCAGGCCTCCAGGCACTGGGTGAGCGCGTCCATGCCGTCGCCCGCGATCAGGGCCGGCGGACATCCGGCGACGAGGTCCGGGTCCACGATCGCCGTGGCGGCCACCAGCCGGTCGTCGCGGAACGACTTCTTGAACGGTGCCTTCGGGCCGCCGCCGCCCGTCGCGAGCTGCCCCGAGAGGACCGCGTTCCTCGTCGCCTCCGAGCCCGTCCCGGCGGTCGTCGGGACCGCGATGAACGGCGTCGAGGGACCGGGGTAGGGGATCCCGCATCCGATGCCCTCGAGGTGGTCCAGGGCCGCCGTCCCGGACCGGAGGAGGCCGGCGATCGCCTTCGCCGCATCCAGCGCGGCGCCGCCGCCGATCCCGACGACGACATCGGGCGGGTCGGTGCGACCGGCCGCGACGGCACCGTCCACGAGCTCCGGCGACGGCTCCCCGTGAACGCCGAGCCGATCCCACGTGACCCCGGCCTCGTCGAGCCCAGCCGTCAGCTCCGTCCAC
Organism: Chloroflexota bacterium; assembly: GCA_016200745.1. Classification (GTDB taxonomy): domain Bacteria; phylum Chloroflexota; class Limnocylindria; order Limnocylindrales; family CSP1-4; genus SPCO01. Next base: position 845 of record JACQEF010000090.1, read on the forward strand.
CATGGCGTGGCGAGGAGCGACCGTGCCCCGGTCACCAGCAGCGCGCGGCGCCCGTGCGCGACGACGAGCGACGGGAGCTCGGCCCGCCGACCGGCGCCGAACAGGATCCGCGGCAGCCGTCCGACCGTGAACGCCGCGACGGCCCCGTCGAGGAGCTCGGGCCCCGGTCCGGGACCATCCGTCATGGCGGTCGTGTCAGTCCGGCGTGCCGGGAGCGGTGTCGACCATCACCGCGTCCCAGGGCTCGCCGCGCCTCGGCTCGGCCATCATGGACGCCACCCGATCCCGCCACGCGAGGTAGTGGGGCGTGGTCTTGTGCGCCGCCGCGGCGGCCTCGTCGGCGAACACCTCGTAGACCAGGAAACGCGTCGGATCGGCGTGGTCGCGCAGGACGTCGAAGCGCAGGTTTCCAGGCTCCCGGACGGAGCCCGCGTGGTTCGCCCGGGTCGCCTCGAGGAACGCGTCCACCTGGTCGGGCAGCACCCGGACGTGGACGAGCATGACGTGCATGGCGACCTCCTGTCGTGTCAGCGGGGGCCCGGCGCCCGGGCCGTCAGGCCGGCGATCCACGCGTCGACGATCGCGGGCAGCGTCGCGTCGAGGCGACGGACCTCCTCCGGCGGGACCGGAGCGTCCGCGATCGCCCGCGGCTCGGCCGGCTCGACGAGGAACGACGCATCGCGCAGCTCGACCCCGGGCTCGAGCCGGGCGAGGGTGACGTGATGGCCGCGCCACGTGTCGAGATTGAGGGCGTTGCCGTCGTGGCTCAGGGTGGGCCGCTCGACCGGCGTATGCCCGAACACGACCCGCCGGATCCCGGCTTCCCGGTAGGGCGCCCAGCAGGCGGCCTCGGGAAAGCGCTCCGTCGAGGCGTAGAACGCGTCGCGGATCCACAGGCGATCGGCGCTTCGCTCGAACCGGTCCAGGTCCTCGAACGGCACCGGCCCGCCGTGGACGAGCAGGACGTCGCCCCACCGGGCATATGGCGCGAACGTCCACAGCGTCGGCACCAGGTCCGGTGCCAGGTCGCCGACGCGGGCCGAAATCTCCGCGGACGACCGGCCCTCCCATTCGTCCGGCCGCAGACCGGCGGAGCGGAGCGTCGCCCCGCCGCCGAACGCCATCAGCGCTCCGAAGATCTCCGGCTGGCCACCGAGCCCGCCGAGCACCTGTATCTCGTGGTTGCCCTCGAGGATCGCCACGATCCCGCCACGAGCGGGCGCCTGTGCCCGGAGCGACGCGAGACGCCGGACGAGTCCGAGCGAGTCCGGCCCGCGATCGACCACGTCGCCGGTCACGACGAGCGCCGTCCCCGCCGGCGCGACCCAACGGTCCGCCCCGTCGGACAGGCCCGCCCGGGCGAGCAGCCGGTCGACCGCGCCGAGCTGCCCGTGGATGTCGCTGGCCGCGAAGACCGTGAACGAATCCGGGATCACGGTCGGTCGGATGTGGGGTGCAGCCATGGCTCCGAGGCTACCACCCGGACGGATCTGACGGCGGGTGAGCCGGACGCCGGCCCGGCGGACCCGGGACGTTCGCGACGAACGGCCCTCGGCTCACCGCGGCCGGTTCGGGTAGCGTGGACCCCGATCCCTGCACCCCTCACGGCTTGGAGGCCCGAGACGCACGCGACCGCCGGTCGACCCCTGGGTATCGCCTCGTTGCCGAACCTGCGCGACGTCGGCGGCTTCGTCACCCGCCGCGGCGCCCGTGTCCGGACCGGGCTCGTCTACCGTTCGACCGCGCTCGCCCGGATCGCCGACGCCGACGCCGGGGCCGTCGCCGCGCTCGGTATCCGGACCGTCTTCGACCTGCGGACCGAGGGGGAACGGAGGTCGGCGCCAGACCGGCTGCCGCCGGGCGCCCGGCACGTCGTGGCCGACGTGATCGGCGACAAGCTGGAGGGCAGCCCGGTCCAGATGCTCGACCTGCTGGCCCGGCCGGGCGTCGCCGAGCGCGAGCTGGGCGGCGATCGCGGGCGGGCGCTGTGGATCGGCCACTACCGCGATTTCGTGCGGCTGGAATCCGCCCGCGCCGCCTACGCCAGCCTGTTCCGTGGCGTGGCCGCCCAGGAGCGACGGCCGGTCCTCTTCCACTGCTCGACCGGGAAGGACCGGACCGGCTGGGCGGCAGCGGCACTGCTCCTGCTCCTTGAGGTCCCGTACGCGGAGGTCATGGGCGACTATCTCGCGAGCGCCCGGTACGTGGAGCCGATCATCGCGCCGTTTGCCGACGAGTACGCCGCCCGCGGCGGTGACCCCGCGCTGATCCACCAGCTCTTCGCGACGCTGCCCGAGTACCTCGACGCGTCACGGGATGAGGTTCGCCGGACGTACGGCGACATCGAGGGCTACTTCGCGGTCGGGTTGGGGATCGACGCCGCCGCCCAGGCCACCATCCGCGATGCGTTGCTGGATCCTGGCCGGACCGCGCAGACCGGCGACCGCCGATGACCGAAGTCGCGCCGGACGGCAGCCCGGTTGCGTTCTGCCGAGGCCTGCCGGCGACCGGCGAACCCGAGCTCATCCATCGCGTCATCGCGCCGGGCGCGAGCGTGCTCGACCTCGGGTGCGGTCCCGGGCGCATCGCAGCGCCCCTCGCTTCCCTCGGGCATCGGGTGGCCGGCGTCGACAACGGCGCAGCGATGATCCGCGCTTCTGCCGGAGAGGATCGAGGGTGTCGTCGCCGATGCCGTCACCGTCCGGCTTCCGCGTCGGTTCGATCCGTCCTGCTCGCCAGCCACCTGCTCAACGATCCGATGGACGTCCGACTGGACGGGTCATGATCCGGGCATCGCTGGAGGACCGGACCGGATGGACCTCGAACAGATCGCCGAGCGGCTTGGATCGCACCTCGAGCTGGCCGAGCCCGCCGGCTGGGGTGACGCGCGCGCGACCCAGCGCCTCTCGTTGAGCGACGGACGCCGGTTCGCGGCGCGGCGATTCGGCGGGACGGAGGCGGGCCCGCTCGTGAGGCGGATCGCCGCGATCATGGCCGGCCTCGCTCGAGCCGGCCTGCCGGTCCAGCCGTCCACCATCGTGGAGATCGATCGCGCCGCCTGGTTGCTCACGGCCTGGATCGACGGCGAGACGGGGGCCGGCTGGCTCGACGAGCCCGACCGGGCGCGCCAGCTCGCCGAGCGAATGGGCCGATTGGCGCTCCGGCTGCGAGCCATCGATCCGGCCGGCCTCGACCTGGCCGGGCCCCCGACGGTGCCTGCCGCTTCGGTGGATGCCGTCGATCGGCTGGCCTTCGTCCACGGCGATTTCGCGCCGGTCAACGTGGTGATGACGGCCGAGGGGGAGATCGCCGCGCTTCTGGATTTCGAGCATGCCGGGACGGGTCCGGGCCTGCTCGACGTCGCGTGGTGGGGCTGGGTCGTCCGCCACCACCATCCGGACGCCTGGACGGCCGCGTGGCCGACCTTCCTTCGGGCCGCCGGGGTCGCACCCGGCCGGGCCGAAGTGAGCCTTCACGAGCTCGCCCTGCGGACCCTTGGAGCCCGGGCCGCCGCCACCCACGACGCCGAGGCGCGAGAACGCTGGCTGGAGCGGCTGGCCGCGGCGC
>JACQEF010000091.1 GCA_016200745.1 Chloroflexota bacterium
CTGCTGGCGCTGGTCCTCCCGACGGGCCGGACGGACCTGGCACTGCACCGGCCGGCGCGGGAGGTTGCCTGGGCGGCCGCGGCCGGCGCGGTCATCCTGGGTCCGGTGGGCCTGCTCATGGGTCCCGCGCTGGCGCAGCCGTTCTTCGGCCCAATAGGGCTGGATCTCGGCCGGCCCGGGTTCATCGCGCCGGCGCTGGTCTTCGCGATCGCCAATGGCGTCATGGAGGAGGTCGCCTATCGCGGGGCGCTGTTCGGCTGGACCACGCGCGTCACCGGACCGCGAGTGGCGCTCGTCGGCCAGGCCGTCGTCTTCGGGCTGGCCCACGGCGGCGCGGACGTGGGCGGCTCGCCGTTCCTGCTGATGGCGGCCCTCGGATTGGGCGGGCTGCTGGCCGGCGTCATCCGCCTCCGGACGCGATCGTTGCTCCTGCCCATCGCCTGGCACGTGGCGCTGGACCTGCCGCTGTACGTCTACCTGGCCTGTCGAGCCTGAGGCACGCGGGTATGCGGGAGGCCGTCCGGCTCTTGCCCAGGTCGGTCCGGCCGTTGACGATGTCGGGCGCGGGAACGCAGGGGGTGGGAGATGACGGCGACATCGGCGGTCCCTGCCGGGCCGGTGGTCGACGCGGAGGTCGACCAGGTCGACGACGCGCGTCCGGCCACGTCCCTCGCCGCGCTCCAGCTCTTCCAGATCTCGATCTTCTGGTTCGCGCTCAACGCGATCTGGGGTGGGTTCGAGATCTTCCAGCAGAAGCGGGTCGTCCAGCTGATCGGCGACGCCGCGCCGCTGGCCCTCGGCGTCATGGAGTTCATCGCGATGCCGATCGCGGTGCTGACGATGCCGGTGATGGGCTCGATCTCCGATTACGCCACCAGCCGCTGGGGCCGGCGCCGGCCGTTCATCCTGTTGGGCGCGCTGACCGCGGCCGTCGCCTTGATCGGGCTCGGGCTGTCGCCGACCTTCCCCGTCCTGGTCCTCTTCTTCGTCCTCCTGCAGCTGACCTCGAACGCGGCGCGTGGGCCATTCGCAGGGCTCGTCCCGGACCTCGTGCCCGAGCGCCAGGTCGGCATCGCCAGTGGGTTGATGGGCCTGATGATCACGCTCGGGCTGGTCGGCGGCTACCTGCTGATGATGTCCGGCTACCTGCTCGACGAGGACTTCACGCTGCCGATGATCGCCCTTGGCGCATTCGTGGGGATCGCGGGGATCGGCTCGTTCCTGTGGATCCCCAAGGGTCCCCCGCCCAAGCCGAGAGGGGAGCGGAGCTGGTCGGCGATCGCGCTCGAGACCTTCGGCACCGACATCCTCCGGCAACGGAGCTACGTCTTCCTGCTCGGGTCGCGGTTCTTCATCCTCATGGCGATCGGGTTCTTCATGAACCTGAACATCCTGTACCTCGAACGAACGTTCGGCCTCGTCGGTGGCGAGCAAGGGACCTGGGTCCTGATCGGGCTGGGGGTGTCGGTCGGCGCGACGGCGCTCGGGACGATCCCGGGGGCCCGCATCTCCGACCGCGTCGGCCGCAAGCCCGTGATCTACGGCAGCGCCCTCGTCGGCGCGGTCGGGATGACCGTCATCGGGCTCGCGCCGGGCGTGGAGATCGCCATCCTCGGGATCGGCCTCGTCGGCCTCGCCGGCGGTGCCTTCCTGGCGGTGGACTGGGCGCTCATGACCGACATCATCCCGAAGGCGTCGGCCGGGCGCTACATGGGGCTGAGCAACGTGGTCGAGGCGACCAACGGCCCGATCGCCACGACGATCGGCGGGACGCTGATGTACGTCGTCGGCCTGGCCCTCGGCGTCGCGGTGGGTGCCCGCGCGGCGATGCTGGCCGCGGTGGTCATGTTCGGGTTCGGGGCCGTCCTGCTCACCCGGGTGCAGGAACCACCGCGGATTCGAACGGGCCGATCGGCGGCTCGTTGACCGGCCCGTCAGATCGCCGAGACGGCGCGGCGTCAGACCGGCGTCGGCCGATGGAACACGCCGCCGCGGACCACGACCCAGGCCGCGATCGCGGCGAGCGTCCCGACGATCACGCCGCCAAGCAGCGACTCGTCGAACGCCAGGCCGTCGATGATCGGCTGGATCTCGCTCTCGGTCGCGGTCGCGAACATGACCTCGCTCATGAACAGCCCGCCGACGAACCAGCCGACGGCGGCGACGAGCCACATCCAGCGCCCGGCCGACCGTCCGACGGTCTGGGCCACGACGCCGAAGCCCAGGGAGAAGGCGGAAAGGATTCCCAGCCCCTGGGGCCCAAGGTCGAACTGCATCTGACGATTCCCTCCACTCCCGCGGACGCTTGCAGGGGTCCGCAACCGATCAGGGTCGCGCGTGGTGATCCGCGGCGATAGAGTCGAACGGACCGAACCTTGGCGGCAGGCGACGCCACAACGCGGCTCGCCCGGTTATACTCCTGGTATGAAAACGGCCGTGTCCGTTCCGGACGACGTGTTCGAGAGCGCCGAGCGACTGGCTCGTCGTGAGCGCCGTTCCAGGAGCGAGGTCTACAGCGCCGCTCTCCGCGAGTACGTCGCCCGTCATTCGCCTGACGAGGTGACGGATGCCGTCAACCGAGTCGTATCCGACCTGGGAATCGAGGTCGATCCGTTCGTTGCGCAGGCGACGGCGCGGACCCTGGAGCGCTCCGAATGGTGATCTCGCAGGGCGACGTCTGGTGGGCAGACCTGCCTGAGCCGACGGGATCTGCAGCTGGCTACCGCAGACCCGTCGTGGTCATCCAGGGCGACGCGTTCAATCGGAGCGCGATCGGCACGGTCGTGTCGGTCCCGCTGACCAGCACGATGCGCTGGGCCGACGCCCCAGGCAACGTCCGCCTGACGGCCAGATCCACCGGCCTGCCTCGAGACTCCGTCGCCAACGTGTCGCAGATTGTGACGCTCGACAGGTCAGTCCTCACGGAACGGATCGGCAAGTTATCGCGATCCAAGGTGGACCTCATCCTGAGCGGCGTGGATGTCGTGCTCGGGCGTGACTGACGGCCGCTTGTCTCGACGTTTGGGCGCTACGGGCACTTCCGATAAGGTGAGTTATGTCTGGTTCCCAGCTATATGCGCCGGGTCCCTCGCCAGGCCGAGCATTCTCGACCCCCGTTGACCTCGCTGGCGCCCGGTCCCTCGGGATCGTCATTTGTTTGGGGCCGCATCTCCTGGCGGCGGCACGGGTCCGGTCAGCTGGTATTCGGCGCGCCTCGGTCGGCGGAACCGGTTGACGCTCCACAACTCGAGTGTCCAACTCGGGCCGATGGGCCTGACAAGCCCCAGGAGCCGGCGGTGGCCGAGCGACCCGACAGCAAGATCAACCAGCGTTGAGAAATCGATGGAGCTGGGACCGACGTCAACGGGATGGCTGTGCCAATCGCCCAGGTATCCGACTCGCGGGTCCTCGGTCCGTGCGTCGTCGATGACAGGATGCGTGGCCCCGGCTGGGATCAGGAAGCGAGACCGGTGGCGCTTGGCCACGGCCACCTCGAGGAAGCGTGTGATCCAGAGGCTGTCAGCCGTGGTGACGCCAACGATCAGGCCACCAGTCTCGAACGGTTCGGCAGCGATCGCGAGTGCGCAGATGGACGCCATGGCGTCCTCGACTATGTAGACGGAGGTCGGACTGGTCACGACGGCTGCTCGAACACGAGTACGCCGGGGGCATCGAACGGAGCTTCTTCGATCCCGACGTAGACCTCGAATACGTCCTGGTTCCGGCGGCTCCGGCCCGCGAGCACGTCCACGATCATGCGGCTCGCCATGGACGCCGCAGCGCTGACCGCTACCGGGGGTGCGTTGTTCACCGGTGATCCGCAACCCGTCTCCCATGTCGGGGCTCGGGCGGGCTCCGGATCCATAGGGACCTCAGGGAATCCACCATCGGGGCTGCGGTCCCAAATCTGGCAGGTGGCGTCGACTTGGGCGCGCACGCGCGCCACTTGTCCGCTGCGGTGCAACGCGACAGCCACGAGGGGTGCGCCGGCAACCGCCGCGATCCGGCTCAGCATGTCCGTGAATGCCCGATTGCCAGTCGCGTCAACGATCAGGTTGACTCCTGCAGCGATCGCGGCGACCACACCCGGTCGCCATTCCACGCCGTTTACCGACTGAACCTTGGTGTCTGGCAGGGCCTCGCGGATGGTCGCCGCCATGGCGTCCGTCTTCCGCTTGCCGACATGCTGTGCGGCTGCCGCGTGTCGGCTCAAGTTTGACGGACGGAGCACCTCGCGGTCGATGAGCACCAGGTGGCCAACGCCGGATCGCGCGAGCAACAGCGCAATCTCCGAACCGATCGCGCCGACTCCAAACACGGCGACCGCTGTCGAAGCGAGAAGGGGCGCGTCAGGGCCTGATCGCAGGCGCAAGATCGACGAGTCGGTGCGAGCCACTTCGAGCGCTACGAGCCGATAACGGCCTGGCGTCGCGCGCTCGACTTTCAGGCCAAGGGCGTTGATGGTCCCGGCGTCGTCCCACAGCACCAGGAGCACTCCCACCCGACTCCTCGAGACATTAGCAGTGATCTGGTCATAGGTCCGCCGCTGGGATCGGGTGAGCGAATCCCGTAGGCGGAGGGGGTCTGTTGGGGGTGCTGCGAGCCCAGTGTGCCAGAACCAGGCGGCGGAGAGGTTGCCGCGCTCCCCCACCGCAAAGACCGTGCCCGTGTGTGTTGCCCGAAGAAGGCCGCTCGAACCGCCTGCTCGCGTGATCGAACCCCTGGCGATGAGCCCCTCGACGTCTACCGTGAGTAGCGAGCCGTCCACGGTCCCGAAATACAGGTGAGCATCAAGTGCAGGTTCGACGACTCCTGTTTCTTGGTCGGCCACCCATGCGTCGATCCGGTCGAGGATCGTTTCGAGGCGTAGCCAGGATGAGTAGCTGTCGTCGTCCTCGAACCACAGACAGGTATTGCCAAGGACGTTGACGTGCTTCCGGCCGGCGAGCCCGTCGACATGCACATACGGGTGCAGGTAGGGCCAGCCGTCGCGAATCTCGATCCGCATCTCGGTCGCGGGCGTGAGCCGCCGAAGCGATGCGCGGGTCGGTCCCGTCCAGTGGTGCCGGTCATCTGGTCTCGGACGGAAACCGGCCTCGACCAGGTCGCTGATTAGGAGATCGAGTTCGCCCTGGTGGAGCGTTTCGGGATCAGGCGAACCCGCGGTCGGCATTCGAACCTCGGTCCCTGTTCACGACCGGCGCGATCCTGGCACCTGTCTCGGTGCACCCCGGCGGCAGGGGGAACGCCCAGCCCACCTTGTCGTTCTTGCCAAGCATCTCCCGCCAAACGAGGGCGGCGGCGCACTCCTCCAGCGTCAAGGCTCGGCGGGCATCGGCTGCGAGGCGGCCGAAGACAATGGCTGCTTTCGTCAGCGCGGCCGGATCGGGAGCGGGTGCGTAGGGTTGGTCCATGGCGGGCTCTGTCACGGTGACGCCGGACGAGAGGCGCATTGTGATCGAGTCGAGAACCGGCACGAGGAGTTCTGCATAGGAATCGGCGACCGCACCGTCGCGGAACGCCCAGTAGGTCAGGAGTTCGAAATACAGGCCGCCAGGCTTCTCGCCTGGGCCGACGTGCGTATCGCGCATCTGCTTGATGAGGCGCACTGTCCGTAGGTAGCACGGCTGGCCGCTGATGGAAGAACTGGCCTGCTGCGCTTCGATCGTGAGATCCGTGAGCCGCTCGGGGTTCGTGGACTCCCAGCGGTCCTTGATCCAGCGCTCGCCGACGGGTTTGGTGTCGGTCTGCGGGATCTTCCAGCGCTCGCCATCGGGGACGGCGGGCACCGCGTCGCACGTAAGGTCGTCTGCGAACCCCGAGACCTTCAGGCTGCGGCGCTGCTCAGTGGCTCGGTCGCCGAAGTGGGCTACGAGGACCCGCTGGACTTCCGTGAAGACCTGCTCGGGTGTCGCGTTGTCCGGCGCGGCCGGTAGCTTCACGAAGACGTCCACGTCCTTGCACGGGTAAATCGCAGTCTTCCGCTTGTAGGACCCGATGAGGACCGTGTCGACGCCCCACTCGCGGAGCTTGCGGTCTGTTTCAAGGACGACCCGAACCTCGAGGTGCGCCTTGATCGCGTTCTCGCGCTCGATGCCGATCCGGGCGTGGGTCTGCTCCCACTGCGCCGGAAGCGTGGTAGCCATGATCACTATCCCCCTGCTACTGCTTGAACGTGAATGACGGCGAGTATCCCGGGTTCTGGTCTTCGTAGACCTGAATCTCAGGGGCGACCGCGTTCAGCGAGGCGCCGATGAACGCCGCCCCAGCGAGCGGTCCGAAGTAGAAGAGCAGCACGCGCTGCGGCCGCTGCCCCAATGCGCCGCGCATCCGGTCGCGGAGGAGATGCGTGAGCGCGGTGAGGTCGCCTGCCCCTCGGATCACGAGACCCGTGCCCAGACTTGTCTTTACGTGGAGGAGTCTCGCCGCCGGGTTGCCGATCTCGGCGAGATACGCCAGCACATCTCCGGAGAGGTCGCCAGTGATCGACACGCCGATCGCGAGGGTGCTCGCGTCTCCGCCGAGGTCGTGCAGTTCCTCGGCGAGGGTGACGTCACTTGCCTCTGGCGCGTCGTTTCGCCACCGGTTGCCGTTCTGATCGACTTCGAGTGTCCACCCCGCCACGCCGGAGAAGATCCAGCCGGTGGCGAACCAGGCTGACAGCCGCGCCTTGCCGCGAGCGCGCACGAGACGCACGCTCGTGTCGGCCATGATCCGCTCCCGGACGCCCACCAGCTCAGGGAGCATCACATTGTTCCAAGCTTCGGGATCGTGTACCCGGTGTCCGCGCAGCCACTCCTCGCCAGCGAAGTGGTCCCGCCAGTCGAGCTCGTAGTCGCCGTCGGTCTCGACGGGCTCCTTGAGTATCGTGTGGACGTACAAGGAGACGGCCGGCTCAGGGGTTGCGCCCGAATCGAGCAGGCTCATGTGCTCGATCGCGTCGAGCATGTCTTGTTTGCGGATCCCCTTTGCCTCGCATGTCCCGGCTACGAACTCCCTCGTGAGCTTGTTGCCGCGCCGCAGGTGGTGGGCGACGGCATCCTCGGGGTCCCACGAGAACGTGGTGACGAGCAGGAGCTGCACGCCCGGCGCGTCGGTGCGCAGCAACTGCCACGTCTGCCATGCCTTCTCGAGCAAGCTCCGGCCGTTTGCCTTCTCACGGTGCGTAAGTACCTCGGTGGAGTAGTGCCCGGCTTCGTCGACATGGAACTTGACCTGAGCGAACTCCGGCGCGTGGCTGCTGCCGGCTTCCGGCCGCAGCGTCACGTCGTCGAACTTGCCTGCGGACGGGTCCTCGACCGAGACGCGCCAGACCTTTCGCGCTGGCCGTAGGAGCTCGAGTGCGCGAAACCAGCCATAGACGTCCTGGAACTCGTCGCCTGCGCGGCGCGCCGCTGAGGGTGATGTCACATGTCCCCCTTCTGCTCGACCCTGCCGGTTCGCACCAAGGAAGGTGCAGGAGGCCTGTGACACCTCAACTGTCGCGCCAGTCCTCGTAGCCGACTCACGGTTCGTATCTAGCTTCGAGCTCTGCAGCGCGAGCGAGGGGGGCGGGATCCAATCGCTCCGTCCGAGTGACGAAGAAGTCGCGTGTCGGGGCGTCCATGAAGTAGACGAAGCAGCCGCGGAGGCCGCGGGTCAGCAGAACCCGATAAGTGCTCTTGACGTAGCGGGTGAACTCGGCCTCGGTGACGCCGCGGCGGACAACGCGGTCGTGCGACTGGTCGCGTTGGCCGACCCATCCCCCATCCATCGGGCGGTAGACGAGGTCGGGGCCGAAGATCACGCCGACGTAGTCGAACTCGAAGCCCTGCGCCGTGTAGACGCAGCCGACCTGGTCGATCCCCTGCTTGTCACTCGCCCAGAAGTCGGATTTCGGGATGCCGGGTCCGAGCCGGCCGACGCCATCGCGCGCGTTCCAGGGCATCGACCAGTCCCCTACCCTCACGTCGGGCTCGAGCTGGCCGGCGGCGTCCGGGTCTGACCAGGGCCAGCAGAAGCCGGCGACGAGCCGGGCGGTGGCCCCCTCCCCTGCCTTGGCCCGGATCATCCGTTCGAGCTCGCGGACGTTGCCGACGATCCGGAAGTCGAATTCGTCGTCCATCGACCACAGGACCTGCGGCGTCCGGGCGAGCTCGAGGGTGTTGTCGACCCACTGGATGAACGAATCGGAGCCGTTCGCGCGGAACTGCGCCTCGAGCTTGAAGTCGCGGACCTCCAGCCCTCGTTTCGCGGCGGATTCGCGGATCAGGGCCGTGCTGCCGACCTCGCCCGGGCGCACGACCTGCAGGTCGTCGATGAAGAAGACCGACACGCGGCTGGCATCGAGGATGTCGTCGATCTGGGCCTTGCCGGTGCGGGCCTTGGCGGGCGTGAAGCGGCTCGTGCTGATCGTGCGGATCCGGTGCGCCTCGTCGAGGATCGCGACGTCGAGCGGCTCGGTGACGGTCGCCGTGTCGCGGAAGTACTTGAACAGAGCGCCGGCTCGACCGCCGACGATCTTGCGCAGGTTCTCGGTGAACGCCTTCGAGCCGGTCAGGTGGAGGGTGCTGAGGCCGCGCTCGGCCAGCTCGGCCACGAGGTTGAGGGCGATGACCGACTTGCCCGTGCCGGGGCCGCCCTCGATCACGAAGACGACCTGCTGCTTGTTCTGGCCGGCGCCGCGGACCTCGTCGAGGATGGCGTTGTACGCGACGAGCTGTTCGTCGAGGAGCACGAACGCGGGCTCGTTACGGATGACTCGAGCTACGTGGTCGAGCAGGCGCTTGTGGGGCTTGAAGGCGGTGCTGGCGACTCGGTCCAGGATGGAGCCGTCGTCCGGCCCGACCACGCGGTTCTCGAGGAACGTCGCGAACGCGTGGCGCTGGTCGCCGGCGAACGACGGGTTCGTGGCGAGCAGCGTCGCGAAGTCCGCGTGGTAGAGCGGCGACTTCGGGTCATGCTGCGCGTTGTGGAGCCAGGCACACGCGGCGAGGTCGATCGCGCCGTCGGAGAACGCCGGGTGCGTGTCGATCAGGTAGCGCTGGTATTGGGCGACCTGGCGCGACGGGTGGAGATGGTCGCGCTGGCGTCCGCCGAAGTCGACGGTGACGCAGTCGGTGATATTCGAGCGGCCGACCTCGGTCCATTGCTTGAGCTCGACGATGACCGCGGAATCGCCGGTCGTCGGGTTTGAGCCGGTGATCAGGACGTCGAGGCGTTTCGACGAGAGCGGCAGCTTGAGCTCGACGAGGATCCCCTGGTCGGTCAGGTCGGCGAGCTGGAGCACGCTTGCCATGGCGCCGAGCGAGTTGCGCCACGACGTGACCTCGGACGGAGCCGGGCGGTACCGGAACTCATCGAAGAAACGGTCAGACAGCTGGTTCGCGAGCCGCGCCTGCGTCGCGTCCGCGATGAACTGCTGCGTGGACCCCTGGTAGAGGTGCACCGACGTTCCCCCATGCGCCGACGTCCCTCAGCGTCGGTCGAGAAGGAGTTGACTATAGGCCGCTCCGGGAGCGAATGTGGAGCGCAGACACGCTTGGGGGCCAGGGATGCAGACGACCAGCAAGAAGTGGCACGTCAAGTTCGACGGGCCGTGCGCTCGATGTGGTGAGCTGCAGCGGGCCGGTTCGGTGGCGCATTGGGACACCGGCCGCCGGAAGCTGTACTGCCTGAGCTGCGCCGTTGAGGCCGGCCTTCGGGACGCGCCGGCGAACGAAGTCCCTGCCCTGCACCAGGCCAGCCTCGGAATTGCTGGCAGCTCTGCGCGACGGGAATACGAGCGACGCGCAACGCGGCGAGAAGCCGATGTTCAGCAGCGATGGGGACAGCGCGTCGGCGGCTGGGTGTTGCGGTTCAAAGCTGAGCCGGAGTCGATTCGAGCCTGGGGCATCGGCTCGGCGGGCGAAGAGCAGCTGGGTGCGGCGCTGGCCGAGGTTCCGGATCTCTGGACGCTCAACGACCGCCGAGTAAAGGGTTCGAAGGCCAACATCGACCACATCCTCGTGGCACCGGCCGGCGTGTTCGTCGTCGACGCGAAGGCGTACTCGGGCCTGGTTCAGGTTCGGAACGTCGGCGGGTTGTTCCGCACCGAACTGCGGCTCTACGTCGGTGGGCGCGATCGATCGAAGCTCGCCGACGGCCTCGTCTGGCAGGTATCGGCCGTCCGTGCGGCGCTTGGCAGTGTCGACCTGCCGATTGTGCCGCGGATCGCGCCCGTCCTCTGCTTCATCGGTTCGCAGTGGCCCAGGTTTCGGCCGCCGAACGAGTTCGAGGGCGTGCGTCTGGAAGATCCCGGATCGCTGCGAGGGCTGCTGCGCGAGCCCGTCGAGCTTGGGCCGGCTGAGATCGAGCAGATTGCTCGCCACTTCGCCGCGGAGTTACCGCCTCGGTAGTCAGAAGTTTCGCAACCCGATAGTCGCAATGTCAGGTATGAGTCGGTCGGCTTGCTAGGTGCGATCTGAGACACTCGCGGTTGAGCGCCCTGTTGGTTTCACCATCGGGTGCGTAGATCACGAGCCGGAGGCCAGGCGACGTCGAGAGAGCCCAGGTCGACTGTACGTACGTGATTGGCCTCCCGAAGACCGTCGGGCAGACCTGTTTCGTGAGCTCGAGTCGGCCCTGGACGTCATGCCGGGGCCACCAGTCGCGGAAGTAGGCGCTGGACGCACGGGTGGCGTCGATGACCTCGTCAAAGCGCGGGTCGGGCCGAAATCGAACCCAGTCGAGGCGAAATTGGGCGAGGAGTCGCTGGGCGTGGCCCGCCCAGTCATATAACGTATGCCGGGGCTTCCGGTACCTGGTCGAGCGCCTCGAGCACGCCTGCCGGGATAGGCTCCCGAGCCCCCGTGCCGCGCGCTCGGCGGATCTCGCTCGCGAGATCGAACAAGTGGGCCGTCTCGGCTTCGGTCAGCTCGAGTGCGCGGGCGACGGCATCCAGGATTTCAGGCGACGGTGCCGTTGCGCGACCCTGTTCGAGCTTGGCGTAGTAGCCGGGATCGATTCCTGCCCGTAGGGCGACTTCCACACTCCGCAAGCCGGGTGGTAGGCGACGACGCCTGGGACGTTGAGCGAGCTCATTGGCGGCGGGGTGCAGGGTTGCGCGGAGTCGACGATCGGCAAGGAAGGCGCCGATCGAGGACATCGACCCACTCACCTGATCTGGATCGTTCCGCCCTCGCGGCGACCGCGCATCGCGCGCACCCATGGAATCCCCCACGCTCGCCTGCCCTCGAAGCTGGTTCTGACGATACCAGCATCGAGAAGGTCTTTGTCCGCTTGTCGGGACATGCCACGATCAGTTGACCGAGGCCATGACGAGCGCCCGTAGATCGTTTCCTTGCGGAGCGCAGGCCGCGGCGCGCCAGGCAAACCGAAGGAGTCATCGTTGTGAAACGGGTCGTCGGCCTTGTCGTTTCTACTGCGCTTGTTCTGGGCGTTGCGGCCCCCGTGTCGGCGGTCAAGATGAGCAACGTGACCCTGACCCAGGATCCCGCATGTGCCTTTCACATGGAATTCTCGTGGACCGGGTTTGGCGGTCGCGACAACCTCATGTCGAACGCGGGCCTCTACAACACCGAGGGCCCGATCATGTACGACCCCGACCTGGCCTCGGGCAAGTCAGGGTCGAACACCGCGGACTACACAGTGACGGGCGTCAATCATTCGAGCACGTACTACGCGGCCGGTTGGCTGACGGATATCAAGGGCCGCCAGCTTCAGGGGAGCTTCGTGACCAGCGACCCGATCGTCGCGACCTGTCCGTGACTCCCGGCTGACTCATTGGCGGGCAACGGTCGTGGTTGATCTGAGTTGCGAGTACCCCGGGTGCGAGACGGGCGGGTCCGTTGAACCGCACTGACTTCGGTGGAGACTCCATTTCTTGGAGGATCATGGAGTCATGGCACACGACAACCCCTCCCGCCCCATCCCACGGCGGTATCCGCCGGA
>JACQEF010000036.1 GCA_016200745.1 Chloroflexota bacterium
GAGGCGCTCGGGCAGCTCGTCGGCGTCGACTGGAGACGGAACCGGGCGTGGCTATCCATGCTGGTCGGCGTGGTCGGCCTGGTGGCGTTGATCGCGATCCCCACGGCCTGGCTGCTCAATGCTTCCGCCGAGGCCAGCACGCGCATCCTGCTCGGACCGGCAGTCGCGGTCGCCGATGCGGTGGCCGGCATGGCCGCGCCGGTCCAGGACGCGATCGGCGGGTTCCTGCCCGCGGGGTCGTCAGGGCAGCCGGCGTTCCCACCCGGTGGAGCGCCCACATCCTCATTGGCGACCTGGATCGACGCCTTCGTCCTGACCGGCGTGTTCGCCGTCATGGTCGGCGTCCTGCTGGTCTTCCGTCGGATCATGACGAGCCACCCGCGACCCGAGCAGCCGCAGCCGGAGATCGAGGCGCGGTACCCGGTGCCGCCGGCCCCGCTGCCGGGCGGCCTGGACTGGATCCGGCTGCCACGGCTCGCGTTCCGGCGCGACGTCGTGCCGAGGACCGCGAGCGAGGCCTATCTCGCGGTCCTCGACCGCCTCGAGCCGGACGAGCGCCTGCGGCGTGCGCCATCGGAATCGCCGGCCGCGCACGCCCGCCGCCTGCGAGACATCGGGTCGGGGGCCCTGTCGCTGGACCTGCTCGCGGCGGACTTCGAGCTCGAGCACTACCGTGGCGCGACCTTGTCGCCGTCAGAGATCCGCCGCGCGATCGAGCGAGCCCGGGTCGGCGCACGCCTCGGGCGAACGAGCATGAAGGGAGCGCAGGGTTGACTGTCGTCCTGGTCGGGGTCGGTGGGTTCGCCGGCGCGATCTCCCGCTACCTCGTGGACGGGTTCGTCAGCGACCGGACCGGCGGGGGGTTCCCGTGGGGCACGCTGGTCATCAACGTTAGCGGGACCTTCCTGCTCGGACTGCTGTTCGCGATGACCACGGAGCGGGCCATCCTGCCCGCGGAGATCCGGGGGCCGGTGATGATCGGCTTCATCGGCGCCTACACCACGTTCTCGACGTATCTCCTCGAGTCGTGGCGGCTCATCGAGGATGGCGCCTGGGCGATGGCGCTGGCGAATCTCGGCGGTTCGATCGCGATCGGCCTGGTCGCGGTCGCCGCCGGGATGATCATCGGGAGGGCGATCTGATGCGCATCGACGGACCGGCGCTCCTCGTCAGGATCTACGTCGGCGAGGCCGACCATCACGGCGGCAAGCCGCTCTACCAGGCGATCGTGGAGCTGCTCCGAGATCGCGGCCTGGCCGGCGCCACCGTCCTCCGCGGAATCGAGGGCTTCGGCGCGAACGCGCGCCTGCACACGACGCGGCTGCTCCGCCTCTCCGAAGACCTGCCGGTCCTCATCGAGGCGGTCGATGCCGAGGACCGGATCCGGGCGATCCTGCCCGAGCTCGACGAGATCGTCGGCGACGGCCTGATCACGCTCGAGAAGGTCGAGGTCCTCGCCTATCGCGGAACCGGGCCGGCCGGCGAGGGCTGACCCCGCCTCGGCCTTCGCCAACGGACCGTTAACGATCCTCCAACACCGGGTTGTCGTGACGACGCCGCCCGGCGGCGACGACGACATCGAGGCCGTCGCCCGCGAGCGTCGGCGCCGATCCGGCCTGCGAGCCATCCACCCCGGTCCGGCGGCGGACTCCGCGCGACGGCTGCGGGCGCTTCGCGAGGGGTTCGACGAGGCGTTGCCCGAGACCATCGGTCCGAGGCGTCGGCTACCGCCTCAACCGTCCAGCGTTAACCGGGCTTTAACCGGGCGCAAAAGGCACGTTGACCGCCCGGCGCGACCGTCCGCGATGAGACCGAGACGGCCGATCCCCATCCGGCTGCGCGTGCGAGGCACGCGGTCTGCAGGAGGAATCATTCGTGACCATCCATCGATCGAGGCGCCTCGGGGCAGTGGCCCTGACCACCGCGGTCTTCATCGGCGCCTGCTCGGGGAGCGGAGCGACGACCGCGCCGTCCGTCGCAGCCAGCGACGTTGCCAGCACGGGCCCGTCGGCCGATGCGTCAAGCGGTCCGTCGGCGGCATCGCCGGCAGGCTCGCCCGCAGGCGCCGTGACCTATCGCTGCAGCAAGGGCGACGGGCAGCTCAACGGCGCCGGATCGACGTTCATCTTCCCGCTCCTGTCCAAGATGGGCGAGGACTACAACGCCAAGTGCGGCGTCAAGCTCAACTACCAGTCCATCGGCTCCGGCGGCGGGATCAAGCAGTGGACCAGCAACACGGTCGACTTCGGCGCCTCCGACGCCTACCTCAAGGACAGTGAGATCCAGGCCGCCGCGGCTAACGGCGAGCCGGTCGAGATCCCGGTCACCTTCGGCGCCGTCGTGGTCGCCTACAACCTGCAGGGCCTGTCGGCCCCGATCCAGATGACCCCCGAGATCGTCGCCGGCATCTTCCTTGGCACGATCACCAAGTGGAACGACCCGGCGATCGTCGCGCAGAACGCCGGCGTCAACCTGCCCGACACCGACATCAGCGTTGTCCACCGGTCGGATGGCTCGGGCACGACGAGCATCTTCACGACCTACCTGACGGCGGTGAGCCCCGACTGGGTGACCGCGGTCGGCGGCGGCGACCCGACCAGGTCCGCCGGGAAGGAAGTCGAGTGGCCGACCGGGCTCGGCGCCTCCGGTAACGAGGGTGTCACCCAGGGCATCAACCAGACCGACGGCGGGGTCGGCTACGTCGAGCTCGCCTACGCGCTCAAGAACAACATTCCGTTCGCGACCCTCCAGAACAAGGCCGGCAACTTCATCGTCCCGTCGCTCGACTCCGTCAAGGCGGCCGCCGACCTCGCGTCGTACCCGGGCGACCTGCGCTTCAACCTGGCGAACACCGACTCGCCGCAGGGCTACCCGATCACCGGCACCACCTGGGTGATCGTCTACAAGGACCTCTCGAAGGTCCTCAAGAGCCAGGACCGCGCGAATGCGCTGGTCGACTTCCTTTGGTGGGCCATTCACGACGGCCAGGCCGACGCCTCGCCGCTGTTCTACGGGTCGATCCCCGCTAGTCTTCTCGCCCAGGACGAGGCGGCGGTGAAGTCCCTGAACTGGGCCGGCACGCCACTCCTCCCGTGATCGGCTAGTTCCCGCCTTCTGGGAGGAATCGTTGACCACCACGTCACGACCCCAGGGGATCCACGCACTGCGGCGACCGCGCGGCCTCGGCCAGGACGGCGTGTTCCGGCTGACGCTGCGCGTCGTGGCCGTGCTGATCGTCATCCCGGTCCTGTGGATGATGGTCGACACGTTCGCCGAAACGGTTCCGGTCTGGGAGCGCTTCGGGATTCCGGGGTTCGTCACGGGCCTGCGGTGGGCGCCCTCGTTCACGATCTACGGGGCGCTGCCGTTCATCTACGGCACGCTCCTGACGTCGGCCATCGCGATGGTCATCGCCGTCCCGGTGGCCGTCCTGATCGCACTCCTGATCACGGAGATCCTGCCGCCTCGGGCAAGGACCTGGGTCGCAGTCGCCGTGGACCTGCTCGCGGCCATCCCCTCGGTCGTCTACGGCCTGTGGGGGCTGCTGGTCCTCGTCCCCGTCCTGCGCCCCTTCGAGCAGGCGGTGGCGGGCACGGCCGGCAAGGTCGTGCCGTTCCTGGCGGGCCCGACGCCGGGACCGAGCTACTTCGCGGCGGGCGTCGTCGTCTCGATCATGATCATCCCGATCATCGCCGCCCTCAGCCGCGAGGTCTTCGCGGCCACGCCGCGGCTCCAACGCGAGGCGGTCCGGGCCCTCGGCGGCACGCGCTGGGACGTCATCCGGACCGTCGTGATCCCGCTCGGGCGGAGCGGCGTGCTGGCCGCGATCATCCTCGGCCTGGCCCGCGCCATCGGCGAGACGATCGCGGTGACGATGGTGATCGGGAACGCGCCGAAGATCGGGGCGTCCATCTTCAGTCCCGGCTTCACCCTGGCCTCGGTCATCGCCAACGAGTTCAACGAGGCCAACCAGGAACTCCACCCCGAGGCCCTCATCGCGCTGGGTCTCGTGCTGCTGGTGATCTCGGTCCTGGTCAACGGCCTCGCCATCCTCATCCGACAGCGCTTCGCCCGAGGGGTGGGACGTGTCGTCTAGCGCGCTGGCGGTGTCGGACCGCCTCCGGGCCACCTCGCGGGCGCGGCATGCCAAGGACCGCGCGCTCATGGTCCTCGCCTGGGCGGCGCTGGTGGTGGCGGTCGTCCCGCTGGTCGCCATCGCCTGGTTCCTGGTCGAGCAGGGCGTCCGGTCGATCTCGCTGGAGTTCTTCACGTCGGACCCGCCCGGCGACCTCAGCGCGAGCGGCGGCGGGATCCGCAATGCCGTGGTCGGGACGCTGCTGATGACCGGCCTGGCAACGCTGATCGCCGTTCCCGCCGGGATCGCCCTGGCGGTCTTCGCCCGCGAGATCGGCGGGCGGGTGGCCGGCTCCGTCCGCTTCGTGGTTGACGTGCTGGCGGGGCTGCCCTCGATCGTGGTCGGGATCTTCGTCTACTCGCTGGTCGTGGTCACGACCGGGCACTTCTCGGGCCTCGCCGGCGCGGTCGCCCTCGCGGTGATCGAGCTGCCGGTGATCGTGGTCGCCTCGGATGAGCTCCTCCGGCTGACCGATCGCCGCATCGACGAGGGCACCCGCGCGCTGGGCATGCTCCGCTGGCGGTCGTTCCTGTCGGTGTTCATCCCGACCGCGCTGTCGGGGATCATCACCGGCGTCCTCCTGGCGGTCTCGCGCGCGATCGGCGAGACGGCGCCGTTGATCTTCACCGCCCTGGGCAACAACTTCTTCACCCTCGACATGAACGAGCCGGTCCAGGCGATGCCGCTGCTGATCTATCGGAACGCGCTCAACTCCGCGTTCCCGGCGGCCCGCGACCGGGCGATGGGCACCGCGCTCGTCCTGGTCGTCATCGTCCTGGCCTTCAACCTCATGGGCCGCTGGATCGCGAGGCGCGCCCGCCCCGCGGATCAGCGATGACCGCAAGCCAGCCCGCCGGTCCCGATCGCCGAGGAGCCACCGCCATGACCACCACCCCCATCCGCCTCCAGCCGCCGCCGGTCGAGCCGGCGCCGGTGGTGTCAGTGTCGGCGGCGAGCCACAATGCGAAGATGCTCGAACCTGCCGAGCTCAGCGTCGAGCTGTCCGGCGTGAACGCCTTCTACGGTTCGCGCCGCGTGGTCCGCGACATCTCGCTGCCGGTCCGCTCCAACGCCATCACGGCGATCATCGGGCCGTCGGGCTGCGGCAAGTCGACCCTGCTGCGGTGCATCAACCGGATGCACGAGCTGACCCCGGGTGCGCACGTCGAGGGCCGGATCGAATACCACGGCATCGACCTGTACGCGCCGGACATCGATCCGGTCGCCGTCCGCCGGACGATCGGGATGGTCTTCCAGCAGCCCAACCCCTTCCCGACGATGTCGATCCACGACAACGTCGCGGCCCCCGCCCGGTTCAACGGGCTGATCGCCGGCAAGGCCGCCGAGCACGACCTGGTCGAGCGCTGCCTGCGGCAGGCGGCCCTCTGGGACGAGGTCAAGGACAAGCTCAAGGCGGGCGGCACCTCGCTGTCGGGCGGCCAGCAGCAGCGCCTGTGCATCGCGCGGGCGCTCGCGCTCGAGCCCGACGTGCTCCTGATGGACGAGCCGTGCTCGGCGCTCGACCCGATCGCGACGCTCCAGGTCGAGAACCTGATGGTCGAGCTCAAGCGGGACTACACGATCATCATCGTGACCCACAACATGCAGCAGGCATCGAGGGTCAGCGACCAGACGGCCTTCCTGACCATGGGCGACGATCGAGCCGGCTACCTCGTGGAGATGGCCGACACGGTCGAGATCTTCACGAACCCCAGGCAGCAACTGACCGAGGACTACGTGTCCGGCCGGTTCGGTTGAGCTGGACCCCTCCATGACCGACCACGACCGAACGCGGGAGAGCACGATGGACGCCCGGGTCAACGACGGCATCGACGA
>JACQEF010000082.1 GCA_016200745.1 Chloroflexota bacterium
CAGCAGCACCTGCGCGAGCTGACCCCGCACATGGACCGCCTGATCGCGGTCTCGCGCGCGATCGAGCACAAGCTGGTCGACGAGGAGCGGACGACCGTCCCGGTCAGCCTCGTCTACAACGGCGTCGACCTCCAGCGCTATGACAACCAGGAGGCCTGCTGCACGCTCCCCGAGGAGTACGGGATGGAGCCCGGGTCCGCGATCGTGGGGGTGGTCGCACGGCTCGAGCCCGAGAAGGGGCACCCGACGCTGCTGGAGGCGTGGCCGCTGGTCCTGCGCTCCTGCCCCGACACGTACCTGCTGATCGTGGGCGAGGGGAGTCGCCGCGACGCGCTCGAGGCCCAGGCGCGCGAGCTCCGGATCGCGCACCGCGTCGTGTTCACCGGGCGGCGGGACGACGTGCCCGCGGTCACCGCCGCGCTGGACGTGGCGGTGCTGCCGTCCTATCGCGAGGCCCAGGGGATGGTGATCCTCGAGGCGATGGCACTGTCACGCCCGGTCGTGGCCTCCAACGTGGGCGGGATCCCCGAGATGATCGACGACGGCGTCACTGGATTGCTCGTCCCGCCGCACGATCCGGCCGCACTGGCCGCGGCGATCGTGCGGCTGCTCACCAACCATCCGCTCGCCGACACCCTCGGCCGTGCCGGCCACGACCTGGTCCACGCCCGCTTCTGCATCCAGTTGATGGTCGGTGCGATCGAGTCGATCTACGACGAGGGCGCCGCCTTCGTTCGGCCCTCCGAGGTGCCGGCGGTGGCGGTCGCCGGGTAGCCCGGGCGCGATCGCTCCTCAAGCGACCGACCTACCATTGCGGATGTGGACCTCTCAAGACTGCGCGCCTCGATGACCCGAGCACGCAGCATGGGGTCATCCCGAGCACTGCCACCCCTCGGAAGCGACGCGCGCGCGTCGGCCGCCCGTGCCACGACATTGCTGCGGTGGCTGTCGGGCCTGAGCATCCTGCTGGTGGTGGTTCCACTGATCGTGGCCACCTATGAGACGTATCCGACTCGACCGAACGGCGACCCGTGGAACTACCTGGCGGCCGCGGAGCGGCTGAATGCCGGGCATCCCCTGTATGCGCTCTCGCCAGGCGATCGGCCGGTCGAGCTCCATCCGCCGTACTGGTCCGTGCCCCTGCTCTCTCCACCGTTCATCGCCGTCGTGTGGCGGCCGCTCGCACCGTTCGGCGAGGCCGCCATGCTCGCCTGGTGGATCGGCGGTATTGCCGCCACCTCGCTCTACGTGATCTGGTTGCTGCGTTCTCTCGAGAATCCCTGGTCTGTCATCGCGTTGGTGGCACTCTCGCCGCCGATCGTGTATGGCGCGCTGTCCGGCAATGCCATCGCCTATCTCCTGCCGCTGCTCGCGCTTCGGCATCCGGCGACGGTGGCCGCAGCGGCTGCCGTGCGGCTGACGCCGATTCTGCTCGCCCCTTCGATCGGCGTTCGAGCGACGCTTGCCTGCGGCGCCGGAATAGCCATGGTCAGCCTCGCGGGCGCCGGCATCGGAAACCACGTCGACTGGATCCAGGCAGTAACCGCGTCGGCCCCGACACCCTTGTCGATCGCCGCCGTCACGGGCCTGCCTCCGTCCGTGGTGGCCGCGGGGTGTCTGGTCGTCGCCCTCCGCGGTTGGCGCTGGGCCGTCGTGGCCATGACGCTCGCAAGCCCGACGACCTACCTCTATACGTTCGGGTTCCTATCGCTGGCGCTGCCGCCAGGCAACCACAGCGGGACGTCGATCGGCGGAATCCGATCTCGGTGGTACCGCGTCTCAACGCCTGTCCCTGACGCTGGCAAGTGATTCCCCTCCGGTACTATCGTTGAGTTGCCGGCTGGCGCCGTCGGCTGCCATGGTCCCTCTTGCCTACCCAGTCGGGGGAGAATGGACGCTTGATCCCCGGTCCGCAGTCCGGCACGGAGCCGATTGTCGCTGTCGCGATTCCCGCCTTGAACGAGGCAGGGAAGATCGGGCGTGTCCTCGACAAGTTGCCCAAGGACGGGCGTTTCGAGGCGATCGTCGTTGACGATGGATCGACAGACGGGACCGGAGAGGAAGCCCGGGCTCACGGGGCGGCCGTGGTGGTCCGGCATGCCGCTCGAACGGGTGTTGGCGCGGCCATTCGGGATGGATGGCGCGTTGGGCGTGAGCGTCGGCGGCCGTTCCTGGCGTTGCTCTCCGGAGATGACCAGCACGATCCGTCCGAGCTTGTCGCGGCCCTTGACGAGCTCCTGGCCAGCGGCGCCGACTACGTGCAAGGCTCACGCTGGATTCGCGGAGGGCGTGTCGTTGGGGCCACCGGCGGCCGCGGGCCCGGCACCAGGGTCTACTCGATTGCGTTCAGCGTTCTGGCCGGGCGGCACGTGACCGATGCAACCAACGGATTCCGGATCTTCCGTTCTTCGCTGCTGGACGATCCCCGGATCGACCTCGACCAGTCGTGGCTGACCAGCTATGACCTCGAGCCGTACCTGCTGTTCAAGTCCATCCGTGGCGGCTACCGGGTGATCGAGCACCCCGTCACCGTTGTCTACCACGCGACGGAGGGGTATACGAAGATGCGTGGCCTGCGGGATTGGTGGCGTCTGTTCCGACCGGCATTGCTGCTGCGAACGGGGGTCAAGCGATGATCAGCTCTCCCGAACGGTCTTTCGGTGGACGGCGAATTCTCGTCACTGGCGGCGCTGGCTTCGTGGGTGGAGCGCTGACCCGCCGGCTCGTGGGGGCCGGCGCGCGGGTGACCGTCCTCGACGACCTCTTCACGGGCCAGGCTGAATCCATCCCGACTGGTGCCGAGCTCATCGTGGGATCCGTGACCGATCGCCAGCTCGTCGACGAGCTCGTGGCGGCCAACAGCCTGGTGTTCCATCTGGCCGCGCGGAACATCATTGCCTCGACGGCAAACCCTCATGACGACTTCGAGACGAACATCGGCGGCACCCTCAACATCCTCCTGGCGGCGAAGAAGGCACGGGTCGACCGGATCGTCTACACGTCATCGGCGTCGGTGTACGGCAACCCACGCTCCATCCCAATCAATGAAGACGACCAGCTGGTCCTGCTGTCGCCGTATGCGGTAAGCAAACTCGGGGGTGAGAACTACTGCACGGCGTTTTACGAGAGCTATGGGTTGCCCACGGCCTGCGTCCGCTACTCCAACGTCTATGGTCCGGGCCAGCGGCCCGACAACCCCTACTGCGGGGTGGTTTCGAAGTTCCTGGCCGACGTCCATGCCGGGCGCCCTGTGTCGATCCACGGAGACGGCGAGCAGACCCGTGACTACACGTTCGTTGACGACGCTGTGGAAGCCACCCTGCTGGCCGCGATCCACCCGCGCGCGGAGGGTGAGGTCTTCAATGTCGGGACTGGAATCGAGACGTCCGTGAGCACCCTCGCGCGCGAGATCGGGGTGGCGTTGGGCAAGCCGGTCGACGTCCGACATATCGACCGGCGCGATATCGACAACATTCGCCGGCGTGTCGTGAACATCGAGAAAGCCCGCCGGATGCTCAGGTGGACGCCCCAGGTGACGCTCGACCGCGGCCTGGCTGCGACGGCCGCGTGGTTCGTGGACTCCAGCTTCGCCGAGGCGGTGCGAGAAGCCGCCCATCCGTGAGCCTGGGCCGGCTCTGGGGCTTCCTCGCGGTCGCGCTGCCCGTTCTGGGGGCGCTCCTGGCGAGCCTTTCGAGCGTCGACTTGGCCTACCACCTGAGGGCCGGTGCCGAGATCATTGATGGCCGCGGAATCCCGACGGCCGACACCTGGACCTTCACGGCCGCCGGTGTGCCATGGATCGATCAGCAGTGGGGGGCGCAGCTCCTGCTGGCACTCACCTATCGGGTTGGTGGTTGGACCGGTCTCGTGATCCTGCGAGCCGCACTGGTCGGACTGGTGTTCTGGGCGCTCTCCGTGCTCGGCCGCCGACTGGGCCTTACCCCGCGCAAGGCCGCCTGGCTGTCGCTCGGCGCGTTCTTCGTCTCGGCTGCGGCGCTGGGACTGCGACCGCAGCTCCTTGGCATGACGCTCTTCGCGGTGGTGTTGCTCCTTGTCATCGACCGGCATGCGCATCCTCGGCGCCTGTGGTTCGTGCCCGTACTCGTGGTGATCTGGTCAAACGTCCACGGCAGCTTCTTCCTCGGGCCCGTGGTGCTCGGCTTGGCGTGGCTCCAGGACCTGCATGACCGGCTCGAGCCGCGCCACCGAACCTTGCAGATCGCCATCGTGGCGGCGGCGGCCGCGTCCATCACCCCGTTGGGGCCCGCGGTCTGGGCGTATGCGGTGGGGCTATCGACGAACCCAGCAGTCACGCAGCGGATCGGGGAATGGCAGCCGACCTCGCTCCGTGACGTCCCAGGCCTGCTCTTCTTCGCGTCGGCCATTGCGATCATCGCACTCCTGGCCCGCAGTGGACGGTCAACCCCCTGGCCGCGCCTGCTCTGGCTAACGGTCTTCTTCCTCGTTGGCGTCTATGCCGCTCGCGGGGTCGCGTGGTGGTCACTTGGCGTTGTCGTCCCGGTTGCGGCCATGCTCGTCGATCGGGCGGACGCTGCCACGAGACAACGAGCGCCGGTCGAACTCGGGGGGGCCCGGCGGCTGAACGCCTTGATCGCGATCGCGACCGTGGCAGCCGGGATCCTCCTGCTGCCGGTCTGGCGCCCACTCGACCGTGTAGCCGACGTTCCCCGAGGTGTCGTCGCCGATGCCCCGTCGGGAATCACAGCGACGCTCCGCGATCTGGCAAGACCCGGTGACCGCCTGTTCAATCCCCAGGTTTGGGGCTCGTGGTTCGAGTTCGCCTTGCCCGATCTGCCAGTTGCGATCGATTCACGCATCGAGTTCTTCCCGGTCTGGGTCTGGGATGCCTACGAGCGTGTTGTCACTGGCGCAGACGGTTGGGAACGGCAATTGTCGACTTGGGGCGCCACCATCGTGGTGATCGCCCGGGCTGACGTGGGATCGAGCGAGCGCCTGTCGGCCGCCGGTTGGCGGACCGTCTACTCGGACGCGGACGGGTCTATCGCCCTGGCGCCGGGCCGATAGAGCGGGGGTCGGATCGACTCCATCCGCCATGCGAGTGGCGCTAGGGCGACCAGCAACAACGTGAACCAGTTCACGTTCACCACCGGCGATGCCGCAAGCATCGTCGCGATGGAGGCCACCCAGGCCGCGCCGGGTCGTGCTCGCAGGAGCCACACGCTCAGGGTGCCCACCGCGAGCGCCACGAGCGGGAGTGCCGCACCCGTGGCTTCCGAGAGCCCAACGGCACGGGCAAGACCCGCGAGGCTGAGGTCACTCGTTCCGGTAGTCGCGGTCTGGCGAATGATGGACAAATACTCGACGTGGGAATCGAAGCCCGCGCCGGCGACGCTCGTGGCGAGCAACACCAAGCCGCCCACGACGAACGCCCCGAGTGCTCGCCATCGACGCTGCGTGATCAGCCACCAAACCAGGATTCCAGGCGTGAGCTTGAGTGCCGTCGCAGCGGCAACGATGACGCCCGCGTACTCGTCCCGACGCCGAGTCAACAGGTACCAGGCCCCCACCAGCCCGCCGACGATCACGGAATTGAGGTTGCCGACCCCGAGTTCGTAGACGATCGGGATGGTCAGCACCAGCATCATGAGCCCGGTCCAAATGGGCTGTTGACGCAGTAGCGCGACAAGCGTCGCGACGATGACGCCGATGCAGAGCACCCACCAGGCGTACGCCCCGAGATCGCTCAACAAGGCGAGCGGCCGGAAGACGACGGCGATCGGGGGAGGTGACAGCAGGGGAACCGTCCAATACGGCGGATGCAGGTCGACCGGGCGATCCCCCGCCGACAACGCGTAGAGGGGGTGTCCGGCATTCAGGCGCTCGCCGGCCGCGAGGTAGGTGAAGGCGTCGCCGGGAACGAACCCTCGCTGGAAATAGACGGTGAGGACGGCGATGATCAAGCCGACGGCCAGCGCGGGGACGATGACTCGTGCTGCACGAGCCGCCCGTTCAGTCATCCGTCTCCTCGAGCGGCCGTGCCCGCCCACTTGCTCTCGGTCAGACGCGGCCGGAGGCCCAGTAGCGCTCCGCCGAGCCGTCGACCCCGCCGAGCTCGGCGATCGCCCGGCCGTAGGCGCGCGTCGCGTCCGCCATCGCGCGCGTGTCGTCGAAGAGTCGCTCGATCTGGCTCCGGTACAGGTCGATGCCCATGATCTTGCGCTCGAGCTGGTCGGTGATGTCGGCGAACTCCGGGCGCAGGCTCACATCGGCCGGCAGGCCGGCGAACGGGTTGGGTCCGAGGTCGGCGAGCCCGCGGAACTCGTTCCACCAGGCGTACGGGAAGTCCTCGTAGAAGGTCACGATCCCGGCGTACTCCGGCCCCGGCATCACCCAGCGCCGGCCGTCCTGGAGGAGCTGGACCCCGGCCTCGCGACAGAGCTGGTGATCGACGTGCCCGCCGACGCCCAGGGGGAAGTAGACTTTCTGCGGCTCCAGGCGCGCAATCTCCCGCCGCAGCAGCTCGACCGGTGCGGGGTCGTCGTGGCGCGGGCTGCCAAGCAGCTGCTCGTCGCCCTCGTACCCGCGGAAGACCGCGTCGGGCAGGTCGAGGAAGACGATCGACGCCTCCGCGAAGTAGGCGAACCGCTCGTCCTCCACCCGCCGTCGCGCCATCAGGTCGCCCGCCGCCGCCGCGTCCATGACCTCGTCGGTGAGGATGGCACCTTGTGTCGACAGGTCGTCCATCACCGGCTGGCCGGCCAGCGATTCGTTGCGGACGCTCGCTCGCCGGTACCAGGAGGAGCGCTGCCAGAAGCGCTTGGCGGCGGCGTCCGCCTCGGACTGGGTGGCCGCGAGACCTTCCTCGGTCGCGGCCCACGTCGGCACGAGCGAGGCGGTCGGCCAGTCGGCCAGGATGTCGCTCCGGTTGAACGCCTCGGTCACGGGCCAGATCGCCTTCGAGCCGAACCCGAGCGCCTCCCGCTGGTAGCCGGTCAGGCGATCCCCGTCACCGTTCCCCGAGTAGACCGTGATGATCGTGACGTTCTGGCCGAGTTCGCGGAGGCTCGCGATCAGCCCGCCACACGAGAGGGCGACGTCGTCCGGGTGGGGTGCGACAAAGACATGGGTCATGGCCGGGCGAGTATACCCAAGCCCTCAGCCGCCGAACCCGCCCGCGCCGATCAGCGGTACGAAGACGCAGGCACCGTCCGGCCGCTCGGACCATTCCTCGCCGTGGCGGGTCACGTCCATCAGGATCTGCCGCGCGCGTGGGCCGACCGGGATGACCAGGTGGCCGCCATCCGCCAGCTGGTCGCGCAACCCGGCGGGGATGGACGGCGCCGCAGCCGTCACGATGATCCCGTCCCACGGCGCGCCGCCCGGATCGCCCAGGCTGCCGTCCGCGACCCGCACCTCGACGAGGTCGCCCAGGCCGAGGTCCCGGAGCCTCGCCCGCGCCGGCGGAACCAGCTCGGCCTGGCGCTCGATGGACGTGACGCGGGCGCCCAGCTTCGCGAGCACCGCTGCCTGGTAGCCCGAACCCGTCCCGATCTCCAGGATCCGCTCGCCCGGCTGAACATCGAGGAGCTCGGTCATGCGCGCGACCATGTACGGCTGGCTGATCGTCTGGCCGGCCTCGATCGGCAGGGCCTCGTCGGCGTAGGCGAACGAGCGATCCTGCGCCTCCACGAAGGCTTCGCGGGGGATCGCGCCCATCGCGCCGAGGACGCGCTCATCGTGGATCCCGCGGTCGCGCAACTGCATGGCGACCATGGCCGCCCGATCGCGCCCGAAGTCGCGCCTGCCGCTCCGCATGCCACGAGGGTACGCCGCGGGCGCTCGCACGTGGCCCCGGCGCCGGGGCGATCAGGTCAGGACGGGGAGGCGGACGGGACAACCGACGGGCTCTCGCCCGCGGCTGGCGAGGCACTCGCGGCCGGTGATGCGCTGGCGCCGGCCGAGGCGCTCGGCGCCACCGATGCGGACGGGGCCGCGGATGCGGACGACGTCGGGGCCGGGGTTGCCCGAGGGGTCAGGACACCGCCGCTCCCGGCGAGCACGCCGAAGGCCAGGATCGCCACGAAGACCACGACCGTCGCGATCACGAAGACCTTCGACTGGTTGTCGGTGACCCTGACGGCCAGCTCCGACTGCGTCGGGGCTCGCGGGGCCACCGAGGGTGCGCCGGCCTGGCGCCGGGCTGCGGCCCCGCCCGGGCGCGTCGCGGCTCCGGGTATCGCAATCTCGGGAGCAGATGGTTCGGCCTCGAGCCCTTTCTGCTCCTTGGCCCCGGTCTCGTCCTCGTCGAACTCGTCGGCGACCTCGTCCCCGCCGTTGTCCTCGAGGTCGGACTCGAGCGCCTCCTCCGGCGCGATGGCAGGATCGGTCTCGGCCGGCTCGGCCGGTTCAGCAGGCAGCGGGCTCGGGGTGCCCGACGATGGCTCGGTCATTCGGTGGTGTCACTCCTGGGCGTACGCGCCCGTCTGTGAGCGCGACGCGGGCGCCAGTGTACCCAAGGCGCGGAGCCGCCGTCCGTCAGGCGTCGCGGATGGCCGGCACGAGGAGGCCGGCCAGGCCAGCGGTCATGGTGACCAGGCCGAAGAACGCGATGATGATCGAGACGTCGACGAACTCGGCCATCACCGAGCCCAGCCCCATCGCGAGGGTCATCGAGCCGAACACGATCGCGAACCGGATCGCGATCACCCGCCCCATCAGCGACGGCGGGGTCAGCTCCTGGAAGAGCGTCTGGGTGGGGATCACGAAGACCATGTTGGCCACGCCCTGTCCGAACGAGAAGCCGATCGCCAGCCCGACGTGGCCGGTCAACGCCATCAGCGCGACCATCAGGCCCCAGATCGCGTACCCGCCGATCACCAGCCGGCCCTTGCCGAACCGGGCGCCGATGAGCCCGATGACGAACCCGCCGAGCAGGTTGCCCACGCCGATGCCGGTCTCGAGGAACCCGTACACGGCCTGCCAGCCGAGATCGCTGTGCTCGAACACCCGGAAGGCGTAGATCGGGACGAGGGCGATCGTGATCCCGATCGTGAACTGGGCGATGGCCGCCTGGATCGTGTTCGCGTACAGGGTCCGCTGGCCGCGCAGGAAGGCCCAGCCCGCCCGCATCTCGCGGACCAGGCCGAGTCGTTCGGGCCCGGCGGCGTCACCCTGCTTCGGCGTTCGAAGGGCCGCGACGATGATCGTCGACAGGAGGGTGGCCGAGGCCAGGTACGTGGCGCTGTCCACCCAGAATGCCAGCGGGACGGACGCCCCGAGCGTGAAGACGAAGACCCCGGCCAATGGGTAGCCCAGGTTGTCGGCGAGCGCCTCGCACACCCACAGCGCCGAGTTGGCGGTCAGGAGGTCTCGCTCTTCGACGATCTGCGGAAGGATCGCGGCGCGTGCGGGCCGGAAGAAGATCGAGATCGTGGTGACCGCGAAGACCATCGGGTAGACGAGCAGGACGTTCATGATCGCGACCATCGGGAGCAGCAGGACGATGGCCGCCCGCAGGATGTCGCTGACGATCAGCGTCTCCTTATGGTCCCAGCGGTCGACGAACGTCCCAGCGAGCGGGCTCAGGACGAGGTTCGGCAGCGTCGCCGCCACGAAGACGAGGCCCGTCGCGAGCGGCGATCCGGTCGAGATCAGCACCACCGACACGAGGGCGATCTGGTTGAGCCGATCCCCGAACAGGGAGATCAGCTGGCCCGCCCACAACGCCGAGAACGAGCCGTTGAGGGCCAGGCGCACGTATGGGTGCTGGCGGACTCGCTCGACTGCCTCCGGCGCGAGCCCGGGGATGGCGACGGCCGGCGCGGCTCCCTCCGGTGCCACGGAGCCTGCACCCGCTGCCGGCGACGTCATCCGCTGCCCGGCGCCGCCGAGGACAAATGGACGATCCAGGGCCGCGCTGTCCGCGATGGCCGGGGTCAGGCCCGTCTCCAGGGCGCTGGTTCGGTAGAGGACCTGGGCGCGACGAAGTGACGGAGTCAGCCCGGCGAGGCGCTCGCGAATGGCCGCGAGTTGCTCCTCGGACAGTTCCTGGGGCTCACGAACGACGCCCGCAAAGAGGAAAAACGCCAGGCCGGCGGTGAGGAACGCGTCACCGACCGAAGCCACGTTCTGGAAGTACGGCAACGGGACCGGAATGACGTCCGCGAGCGGACCCAGGTGGAGGAGGAAGGAGGCGTCAAGTTCCGCCGGCAGGAGCGTGTGGATCGTGGTCGAGATCTCGTCCGGCAGGAAGCCCGCAGCGCGCAGGCTCGGTTCCCAGATCGGCATGTAGCCGCCGTTGACCGCGATGACCGACGCGTTGAACAGGATGCCGACGAACGCGAGGCTGAGGCCCGGGTACGACCGGTTGATCCAGAGCGCGGCCAGGAGGAGCGCGAAGGCGGTGGTCAACAACGGGACGCGCAGCGCTTCGGCCTGCTCGACCTGGTTGTTGAGTACGGCCTCGGTGCCGTACCGGATCACAACCGCAGACGCGAGCAGCCAGGCACTCCGGAGGCGGATGGACGCCAAGTTGCCCAAGGTCCCGCCGGCCAGGAGCCCGAGCCCCAGTCCGAGGAGAATTCCGACGATCAGCACGGACAGCCCGTCGGGACGTTGCCGGAATCAGATGGGGCGGCGGACACGAGCGGCGCGCGGGCGGGCGGCGGCACCGCGGAGGGTCCGTCGTCGGAGGGAGCTCGGCTCACCCCGCCATGATGCTTGGCCGAAGCCGGCGGCGTCAGCCAATCGCGGCGGGAGCATCGGCCGGCGGCAGCGCGGGCGTCGCAGTTCGTGCTGTCGTCAGCCCTTCGCGGCGGGGCGCCGGACCTACTCGGCCTTGACCGTGGCTGTCGTCGCCGTCGAGATGCTTGCGTCGGCCCGGCCGCTCGCCGCTCGCTCGGCCGCCGCCTGGGCGAGCAGGGGGATCGGACGGCGTTCGTCCGGGCGCCCGGCGTCCGGGACGCCCTCCACCCAATCGGTCTTCACGAACGCATCGACCACTTCCGGATCGAACTGTACCCCCGCGAACTTGCGAAGCTCGGCGAGCGCTTCCTCGGTCGACAGCGGCGTCATCCGGTACGGGCGGGCGGCGGTCATCGCCTCGAACGCGTCCGCCACGTGCAGGATCCGCGCCAGCTTGGGGATCTCGTCCCCGATCAGCCGGTCGGGGTACCCGGATCCGTTGTACCACTCGTGATGATGGCGAATGATCGGGAGCTCCGCGGCCAGCTTATCAACCGGCGCAATGATCTCGGCCCCCAAGACCGGGTGAGAATTCATCACCATTCGCTCTGCCCGGGTCAATCGCTCCGGCTTCTTGAGCACATCGTCCGGCACCCCGATCTTGCCCACGTCGTGAAGGAGCCCGCCCCATTCGAGCGCCTCCAGCTCGCTGTCGCTGACGTGCATGACCTGGCCAATATCGACCGCGATCTTCTTGACGTTCTCACTGTGCCGGGCCGTATACGGGTCGCGCTTGTCCACGGCCGCCGCCAGCGCACCGATCGTCTGCGTGAACATCTCGCGCATTTCGACGAACCGCCTGGCTGCCATGCGGGTCGTGTAGAGCGGGAGCGCGAAGAGCAGCGTCGCCCACCACTGAATGCTGTAGACAACCGCCATGAGCCAGCCGATTGGCGCCAGGCCGATGCTGTTGAAAGCGGTGTCCCGAGAGTCTCCCGCGAGGACAGCATCAATCGACTGCCCTGTTCGAAGAGCGACGACTCCCCCAGCAATGGCGGTATTTAGAACAAAGAAGACCATCGCCCCTGCAACGGAAGACGCGAAGTCAACCGTTACGCTCGTCTCCCCCCCGGGCGACAGTATCGACGCGATCGCGACGCGGACCATTCCTCCAATCACAATCGGCAGCACAATGCCGGCGTGGTTCACTAGCGTGCCGTACCAGGGGACCCCACCCCGGATTTCCCGTGTCTCCGTGCTACCGATTGCCGCAACCCATCCGCCCACCGCTGGGCCGCCCAGCGTCATCGCGGCAACGAGCGGAGCCAACCCGACGGCCTGATATGTGCCGTGCGGCAGCTTCACTGGCAGGGCTGACGCGACTAACTCAACAACGGTCCAGAAGACCAAGCCAAGAAGCATCTCAAGGGCGGCTTGGTCAGTGGCCGCGAGGCCGGAGATTCGAGGGATATCGAGCGCGATCCGCTGGTCTGCGGGAAACACAAGAGTCGCGACACCAAGCGCCAAGGCGCTTGCCGTCACGACTCCGGTGATGTAGAGCCTCAGGGATCTCGGCATCAACTGCCTCGTTCGGTGACCGACTACCCGCACTCTATCCCTTCGGATGTCGACCGGGTAATCGCTCCAAACGTACTAGAAACCCCGAAGTGAGGCTCCACCTGCGAGGGCGATCATGGCGACACTGGAGAGCGCGACCATGATCCGCCCGAACTTGGCCTTCATCGGAAGGTCCTAGTAGCCCTTGTTCTGCATCTCGGGACTCACGCTCGATCCTCCTTTGCGGCCCTCGTGCTCCGGAGAACACGAAAACCGACCGGACTTGTTGGTCGGTCGGTTGCACTACTCGCTCTGCCCCACCCCAAGTGCCCATTTCAGGTGGAGGCTTCAGCGCGTCCGAGCGTCTTGACGTTTCTTCCTAGTACTCGCGTACTAGGAAGTGGCCGGACTATATGGATACCGGACTGGCAGGGTCAATACGTCACCTTACCTATCCCTACAGGGATTCCAGTGGAGGTGGCTCGACCCCAAGTTGGTCACGCATCACCGCGGCGTAATGGCCGTACTGCTCTGCGGCCGCTGCGTGGGCGCCGCTGGCCCGATACAGGCGAAGCAGCGATACTTCGACCTGCTCCGCCGATGGGTCGATGTCCAGCACCTGACGTGCGCCTCGGATTCCCCTGTCGAAATGACCGGTTTCGATATCACTCAGCACAGCCCGTTCGACGATTTCGAGAAACGACGCGTGCAGCCAATCGCGGTGCGGGGTCGCCCATTCTTCGTATTCGAAGTCCATCGCGAAACGACCTGTATACAGTCTGAGGATCTCCGCAACCTGGTCTGGCGTGGGGACCTGCGGAAACGACTTGATCAAGCGCCTGCATTCATTGCTGCGGCTGGTGAGCAGCTCCGGGTCGAGCCAAATCAGGTCCGAATCATGGTGCAGGTACCCAGGAGACAGGTCATCGACATAGTCCTCTTCCAGGATCCGACGCAGGAAGTACACGGTTTGGTTGAGGGAGTTGACGGCATCAACCGGATCGAGATCAGGCCAAAGCGCATCGAGGACTTGGTCTCTCGTCGCAGCAAGCTCTGGCTTCGTCAGAAGGAAACAGAGCAATGCGAGGACCTTCCGGCGAACCGCAGAACCCGAGATCTGCCGGTCCCCGATTCGGATGGTCACCCTGTGCAAGTCCTCGACGAACACGCGATCCGCCAATCGTCGAGCCAAGGTTCGGCCAAGAGCACTCGCTCCGGGCAGCTTTCGATGACTCCGCGCATATGACCGGAGTCTCCTGATATCGGGTCGCTCGCCAATGGCTTCAAGGAGTCGAGCCGCATTCAGTGGGCCGGTCGTCGCCGGGTCGGTGACCAGCTGGCGAAGGACAAAGCGCCAACGCCCCGGGTGGAGCCGAGCAGCAGCGACCACCGTCTCATAGGCGGCATCGTCGAGATCGTCGAGCCGGCGACCAATCAGGTCAGCCACAAACGTAACGTTCCAAGGCGACGACGTCCCGACCGACTTCACCACCCCTGCGAACTGGTCGTCCGGCCAATTCGACGCACACAGTAGCTCGGCGATTCGCCGCCACTGCTCGGCGCCCTGTAGTCCCGCCATGTGTCGCGCATTCTGGGCGATCGCGTCGGCGTCACTCGATCGGGCCGCCACCGCGACATAGGCTGATGTACCGAGAGCTGCGATCATCTGACCGGCATATCCGCCGTATTGAGCGGGGTCCACTTGGGGGATTCTGGCGCGAGCCTCTTCGAATCGTCCGCGTCTCGATAGGTGTCTTGCGAGTTGCAGGGATAGCGAGAAGCGATCGTTCAGGTTCAAATCGCCTCGACTCTCAATCGCCGCGAGGAGCCCTTCAGCGTCCTCCGGGCTTCCATACGAATCCGTCAGGTCAGCTCGCTCGAGTGCTGCTTCAGTCTGCGCATATGCCGACGCCCTCGTCGCCTCGAGGGCAGCTTCCTCAACGCGACCGACCATCATGTGGGCCGTTGCCCGGGTCATGATCGCAGTCGACAGTTCTATACGAGACGATGTCTCTGCAAGCGCCTCGATAGCCTCTGCCGTGCATTCCAGTGCCCGTCCAGGATCGTCTCGCAGGATTGAGATGAACGCCAAGTTGACCATCGTCACGCCGAGGTAGTGCTGGTGGATCCCACGCTGCCGTTCAGCCAAATCCTCGAGACGGCGCGTAAGTTGCTCAAGGCTTCCTTTGGCGCTGGCTTCGATCATCATCGCCATGCCTTCAGCAATGAGCCGGAGGTGCTCGTCTCGACTGGTTGACCGTAGGCGGTCGAGATGCCCTGTTGCTTGAGCGGGGTCACCAGCATGCATGTACATGGTGGACAGGTTCAGGAGAGCGTGATCGCTCTCGTTCGAGCCCGGGCCAGCGTCTTGCAGGACTGCGCTCGAAAGCGCGATCGCGCGATCTCGGTCGCCGCGCTGCATGGCGACCCTGGATCGGACGAGGTTCAGGCCGGCAGAGTCGCCCTCGCTGACGTGCTCCACGAAGCCGATCGCGACGGCGTACTGGCCGCTGCCCATGATCTCGGGGATGGCATCGGCTACGACGGCGGCGACGGCATGAAGGTCGCCGGCTTCGCGGTAGTGGTGGGCTGCCGTTCGCCAGTTCGTCCCCGCTGTGGTGTCCGCGACGGTGCGATGCAGCTGGGTGACGGCCGCCGCGCCCGTGGTCGCCCGGAGCCGCGCCTCGAGGAACTCCCGCACGAGCGGGTGGTACCGCTGCGGGCCACGCGAGGTGCGTGACTGACGGCTCAGGAGCGTCAACCGCTCCGCGACGCCGGTCAGCCGGGCGACGTCGGCGACGTTCATGCCGGTGACCACCGCCGCGAGCTCCGGCGTGACGCCTTCGAGGATCGACGTCCGCATGAGGAACTTCTGCACATCCTCGGGCAGGTCTCCAACGACCTCCTCGGCGAGGTAGTCGTACAGCTCCTGGTCGGCTCCGCTCAGTCCACGGACGAAACGCCGGATGTCCGCTGCCGAGCGATCCCGCAGGGCGGCCTGAACGAGCTGGAGCGAGGCTGCCCAGCCCTCGGTCCTGGCCGCCACATCGGCCAGCACGTCGGGGTCGAGGGCCCGGCCGTAGGTCTCCGTGAACAGCCGGCGGGTCTCGTCGAGGTCGAAGCGGAGGTCGTCCGTGCCGAGTTCCGCGACCTCGCCCGACGCGCGCAGGCGCGCCAGCGGAATCCTGGAGCATCGACGCCGTCGTCGGCGCGAACCCCGGATCGTGCTCGCGACCGGACGCGACGAGGTAGTTCAGGAAGGCAATCCAGTCGCCGTCGTCCTCGTCGAGCCGGTACCAGAGCGTTCGAAGTCGGGTTCGTCGCGAGAAGTCGGCGAGGAGCGTGGTCTTGCCGTAGCCGGCGTCCGCAAGGACGAGCACGACCCGGTCGTGAATCTTGGTGGCCAGCCAGTCCAGCAGGCGCGGGCGCGCGAGCGTGTCGTCGCGCAGCGATGGGCGCTGGACCTTGGACGCCTGGATCGGGTAGTGAGTCAAGGTCTCGTCCGGGCTCCCGTTCCGCGGTGACCCTGATGTGGCCGACCGTCCTGGGCCTACGGCGACCGGCTCCCATGAGGCGCCCAGCCCGGCACGCGGTGCGGAACGAGGCGGCGCGAAGGGTATCGAGCGCTCGTCCGGGATGTCAATGCGGGCGCGGGTTCCGGGCATGCCGGCGATGATGCCGAGCGGCGCTCACCGCCCGATTAGCTGCGACCGTCGATTTGGTCGTCAGCCCTCGTACTCGAAGCCGATCTTGACCTCGACGCGGTATTCGACGATCTCGCCGTCGCGGACTTCGGCCGTCGACTTCACGACTTCGACCGTCTGGATGTTGCGAACGGTCCGGGACGCCGTTGTGACGGCCTGGCGAGCTGCGTCGCTCCACGACTGAGGGCTCGTCCCGACCATCTCGCGGATGATGATGACCCCCATCGTACCAACCTCCTGATGCACGCCGATCGGCGGATGACCTCTGTCCAGCGGCCATCATGACACGAGGCCGGTCCATTACCGGACCGGCCTCGTGGCTGCTCAGGGAGATTCGACGGGGGACCCTCGCCCGGGGTTGGGGTTCAGGCGCTGGCCGTGGCGCTCGACAGCGTCCCGGCTCGCACCTTGTCGAAGCACGTGCTGCAGTAGACGGGCCGGTCGTTTCGTGGGGCGAATGGTACGACGGCCTGGCCACCACACGCGCCGCAGATGGCGGCATGAAATTCGCGCGGGCCGTCGGTGGCGCGTGCACGCTTGGCGATGGCACGGCACGATGGGCAGCGCTGGGGGTCGTTGGTCAAACCCTTTGAGGCGAAGAACGCCTGCTCGCCGGCCGAGAAGAGGAACTCCTCGGCGCAATCGCGGCAGGTCAGGCTACGGTCCTGGTACACGCTCTCCAGACCCTCCTCGGCTCGGGACGCCCATGACGGTGGAGCCCGCAGCTCGAGCTGGAGACGGGTCGGCGTCGAGCGCGCCTGATTGGGGTGCGCGCTCGGTCGGCCCTGGCTGGGGCCCGGAACTCATAGCCGAGAAGATACGCGCGCCGTCAAGACCTCCTCGGGGCTACGTTCGCCGGGTGGAACCGGGCGGCGAGGCACGGCGTCCGGGTCCCATGCCTTCGACCATGCGACTTCCCATCCTCGCCCTCTTGTCCATCGTCGTCGCGGCCTGCAGCGCGGCGGCCACGACGCCCCAGCCATCGACGGCCCCGACCGTATCGCCGAGCCCGTCGACCGGCGGGTTCGGTGCCATCGAGCACGCGACCGGTCCGACCGACGTGGTGCTTCGCTTCGAGCAGGGCGGCGGCTTCGTGCCGCCGGCATTCCTCGCCACGCAGGCGCCGATCTTCACGCTCTACGGCGATGGGACGGTGCTCTTCCGGAACCCAGCCCAGGATCCGTTGCCGGCGATCGGGTCGGTCGTTCCGGACCGGCCATTCCGGACCGCGCGGCTGACCGAGGATCAGATCCAGGGGGTGCTCGAGGACGCGCTCGGGCCGGGCGGTCTCGGGGCGGCCCGGACCGATTACCGGAATGATCAGATCGCGGACGCGCCCACGGCGGTCTTCACGGTCAACGCCGGCGGCCTGAGCAAGCGGGTCTCGATCTACGCGCTCGGCATGGAGATCCAGGGCGGAGCCGACGCGCCGGCCCGCGCCGCGTTCCAGAAGCTCGCCGAGCGACTCCAGGACTTCGACCAGGGCGGCAGGTTCTCGACGAGCGAGTACGCGCCCGAACGCTATCGGGGCGTCCTGATGGACGGCGGGCCCGGGGCACCGGGCGCGAAGCCCTGGCCATGGGACTCCCTGAAGCCGGCCGATTTCGCGGCCAACCCGGACCCCAACGCCTTCCAATTGCCGGCCCGTGTCCTCACCGTCGCGGACGTCGAAACCCTTGGCATCGACCCGTACCGCGGGGGGTTCCAGGGCCTGACGCTCGTGGGGCCGGACGGGAAAACGTACCTGTTCTCCCTCAGGCCGCTGCTCCCTGACGAATCGAGCTAGGCCCGCCAGCCGCCACGGCTACGCTTCGGCATAGCGCTCGCCGGCGTAGGAGACGAATCGGGTCTGCTTCTTCTTGAACCACAGGCCGATCTCGCCGGTCGGTCCGTTGCGGTGCTTGGCGAGCTTGAGCTTTACGACCTCGCCGTCCTGTTCCTGGTCGTCCGAGCCACGCTCCTTCTCGCGCCACAGGAACATGACCAAATCCGCGTCCTGCTCGATCGCGCCCGATTCGCGCAGGTCGGACAGGCGCGGTTCCTTGGATTCCCGCATCTCCGGCTGGCGTGACAGCTGCGACAGCGCGACCACCGGCACAGACAGCTCGCGAGCGAGTGCCTTGAGCCCTCTCGAGATCTCGGAGACTTCCTGGACGCGGTTGGCGTCGCGATTGCTCGTGGTCGCCTGCATGAGCTGGAGGTAGTCCACGACCACGAGGTCGAGCCCGTTCTCCGCCTGGAGCCGGCGCGCCTTGGTCCGCAGCTCCATGGCCGAGATGTTCGGCGTGTCGTCGATGTACATCGGCGCCTCGGACAAGGCGTTCATCGCCGGGGCGATCCGCGCAAAGTCCATCTCCTCGAGGAAGCCGCTGCGCAGGCGCTGCGAATCGATGTTGGCGACGCTCGACAGCAGGCGCAGGACGAGCTGCTCCTTGCTCATCTCGAGGCTGAACAGGCCGACGCTCTTGCGCTCGCGGACGGCGGCGTGCTCGGCGATGTTGAGGGCGAAGCTCGTCTTGCCGACGGATGGACGCGCGGCAACCACGATCAGGTCGCTCTTCTGCAGGCCGGTGGTGAGCGTGTCGAGGTCGGCAAAGCCGGTCCGGACACCGCTGATCTCCCCGCGATGGGCATGGAGGTAGTCGAGCCGGTCGTAGGCGTCGTGAAGGAGCGACTTGAGCGGGCTGAACCCCGCGTCCACGCGCTTCTGGCTGACGGCGAACAGCTCCGCCTCGGCCCGGTCGATGGCCTCCTGGATCTCGGCCGGGTCTTCATAGCCGATCCCGGCGATTCGTCCGGCCGCCCCGATCAGGTTGCGGAGCACCGCCTTGCGCTCGACGATCCGGGCGTACTGGGCGACATGGACCGCGGTCGGCGTCTCGTTCGACAGGCTGGACAGGTAGGCGCGTCCACCCACGGCCTCGAGCTCGTCGCGACGCTCGAGGGTCTCGGCGACCGTGACAATGTCGATCGGCTCGCGGCGCTCGAACAGGTCGAGCACGGCCGCGTAGATCCGCCCGTTCGCCTGGCGGTAGAAGTCGGCCGGCCGCAGGAACTCTGCGACCTCGATCACGGCATCGCGATCGATCAGGATGGCGCCCAGGACCGACTGCTCGGCCTCGAGACTCTGTGGCGGCAGTCGATCAATCACGCGCGGCAGACTCCATCAGCGGTGGGGTCGTGATTGTCAGACGCAGGCCCGGCACACCGATCAACGAAGGTGAGGCGCCACGGGCTCGCGTTCCACGAACTTCATTCAGCTGTGCGCCGGATGTGGACGACTCAGTGGATATCCACGATTCCGTCCTGGCCGCCCGACCGAGAGTTCAGGCGAAGGTGGCCGGGCCGGCAGGGCAGCGAACGTCGGACAGAGAATCGCCGCCCTCAGTCGAGACGTCGAATGACACCAATCAGCTTGCCCTGAATCCTGACGTCGTCGTAGAACTGGGCGGGGTATGCCGGGTTTGCCGGCTGGAGCCGGATCTGGTCCTTCTCCTTGAAGAACCGCTTGAGCGTCACGGCGTTCTCCTCCACCTGGGCGACGACAATGTCGCCGTTCCGGGCGGTGGTCTGGGGCCGGATGAGCACGAAGTCCCCGTCCGCGATGTGCGCCTCGATCATCGAGTCGCCGCGGACGCGCAGGACGTACGCATCGCCGCTCGGGGCGAGGAGATCCGGGACGGCCATGGTCTCCGACGCGTCCTGGTAGGCCTCGATCGGTCCGCCGGCCGCGATCTCGCCGATGATCGGCAGGACGCGCGCCTCGCCGGCCGTGGACTGTGGCACGAGCTCGTTGGTCAGCCCGAGCCGGATGGCGGCCGTGGGCGTGAGGCGGATGGCTCGGGATTGCGCGGCCCCCCGCTCCAGGTATCCCTCCCGCTCGAGGATCTGGAGGTGGTGATGGACCGCCGAGGTGGACGCCAGGCCGACGGCCCGGGCGATCTCCCGGACGGAAGGCGGGAACCCGCGGGCACGAAGCGTGGCGGCGATGAAGTCGATGATCTTGATCTTGCGTTCGGCGTCGTGCTTGGTCACTCGCGCCTCCTTGCGGTCATCATAGCGAACGGACGTTCGATGTCAAGGTGGCGCCGCTCGTGCTGGGACGGCGGAGGCGCGAGCGTCCGAGCGTGGGACTGGTAGACTCCTCGATCCCGGACGAGTGAGGCACCAGGCGCATGGCACGCAGCAGCGCGAAGCGAAGGCGAGGTTCCCGCGGTCGCTCGGGTGTCGGCCGCGCCCTCAAGCTGCTGGCATTCCTGCCGGTCGCCAGCCGGATCCCGACCTATGCGCGGCTCATCACGGCCCTCGTCCTCGACGACCGGATGCCGGCCGGACGCAAGGCGCTGCTGGCCGGGGCCGCCGGCTATCTCGTCATCGGCCGCGATGTCATTCCCGATTCGTTCCCGATCCTGGGCGGCATCGACGACCTCGTCGTCGTGGTCCTCGCCGTGGACCTGTTCCTCGAAGGGGCACCCGACGACCTGCTCGACGAGAAGCTCGGCGAGCTCGGCATCGATCGCGACTCGTTCGATCGGGACATCGCCCAGATCCGGCGCTTGACGCCCGGACCGGTCCGGCGGACCATCCGCCGGGTTCCCGATCTGGTCGGCGGTGCCGGAGACGTCTTGAAGCAACTCGGTCTCGGGCCCCGGATGCGGGCCTGGATCACCAAGGAGGATCGCAGCGCGTGAAGGTCATCCTGACGAAGGACGTCGCCAAGCTCGGCAAGAGCGGCGAG
Source organism: Chloroflexota bacterium (assembly GCA_016200745.1). GTDB lineage: Bacteria > Chloroflexota > Limnocylindria > Limnocylindrales > CSP1-4 > SPCO01. The sequence goes on from JACQEF010000082.1 coordinate 20,665, forward strand.
ATGCGAGTGGTGGCCGACGGCTACGCCACGAACTTCCTGATCCCCAACCAGCTCGCCGTCCCGGCCGCGGGTGGCGCCTACCGGGCTTGGCAGCATGACATCGCGAGCCGCGAGGACAAGCGCGTCCGCGAGCGCGCCGAAGCCGAGATCGCGGCCACCCGGATCGCCAGCACGACGCTCACGATGGGAGTCAAGGTCGGCGAGGGCGGCAAGCTGTACGGCTCGATCACGTCGAAGGACATCGCGGACGCACTCGGCCGGCGGGGGATCGAGGTCGACCGGCACAAGATCGACCTCGAGGATCCGCTCAAGACGCTCGGCACCTACAAGGTCGCGATCAAGGTCTTCACCGGGATGACCGCCGAGGTGACCGTGGTCGTGGAGCCCAAGGGCTGAGAGCCTGTGAATCTTTCGGCCGCGGGGATTCCCAGGCGGGGCCGGCGCAGCTACGATTCGGTGATGGATGAGCTGTTCGACCTGCCGCCCACGGAAGCCGGCCCAGTTGAGCCCGAGGGCCGCGGCAGACCCAGGCT
>JACQEF010000047.1 GCA_016200745.1 Chloroflexota bacterium
CCACTGCCCCCCGAAGGCCCGTTTGTGCTGGTACAGACCGTAGAGCGGATCACCGTCGCGAGGCTCCTCGCGCGATCCGCTGACGTCGACGCCGCCGAGGTCCATCTCGCCGCAGCCCTCGCGGATCGCCAGCTCGATCGCTCGCCAGCGAAGCAGGTGGAGGGCTCCCGGATGGTCCGTCCGAGACGCGGCATGGTCACCGGAATGGACCGTGGACAGTCGGCCGCCGTGCCGGTACAGGACCAGCCCGGCGAGCGGCTCTCCGGTGGCCGACGGCGACGGACCCGGCGCGCGTGCCTCCAGGTAGACGAGGTGTCCGGCGCCCAGGGCCGCCAGCCACCAGGCGACGAAAGCGGCTCGTGGCCCGAACGAGAAGTGACGGCGTTCGCCGGTCTCGAGGAGCAGGCCATAGAACCGGTCGAGGGCCGCGGTCGACGCCTCGACGGGCGCGACGAAGCCCTCCCCTGCCCCGTCCGCGCCGGCCCGGGTGTCGTGGCGGACGACCACCAGTCCGTCGCGTTCGGCGGCGCGGATCCGCTGGCGGGTGGACCTGGCGATCGCCTCGAAGACGGCGGGCTCGTCGAGGGGGCCGTCGCCGCTGCCGGTTGCGGCCTGGAGCGGCAGCGTCACCCGGTGCCGCGACGGCTGGATCTCCTCGATCGGGTGGAACCCCGCCGCGACGATGGCCGCCCGGAAGGCGCGGTCGGACGCGGGCACCTCCGGATCGGCGGCCACCACGTCCACGCCGTCACGCGCCAGGGTCTCGCTCACCGCGATCTGACGCTCGGCGAGGGCCTCCGGCGTTGCGGTGGTGCCGCTCGGGACGGGTCCGCGGGGAACGTACGCGCCACTGCCGGGAACCCACCGCCAGCGGCGGGTCAGGGCCAGCACCCGGCCACCATCGTCGGTCACGAGGAAACGCGGTGTCCAGCCCGACGCGCGCCGGTGTTCGGCCCACGTCATCGACTGGTAGACGTGGCCCCCGGGCGACTCGACCGTCGAGGCGTCCCAGCCGGCCAGCTCGTCGGGGCGCGCGTCGCGAGCGTTCAATCGGCCGGACCGTAGGCGGCGGCGTTGCCACCGGCCGCCAGGCCATGCCGCCGGCGGGCCCACCAGACGCGACCCCGCTGGGCCGCCCCGTAGACGGTCCGCCCGAGCGGATCCAGGACCAGGTCCCAGGCGCCGATGTAGCGCACCTCGCGCCCGCCGAACCCGGTCTTGAAATGGGCGATCCCCCCGGTCGCCAGGCCCCACAGGTCGTAGCTTGCGGCACCGGCCGCCTGCGAGCTGCGGATGGCTTCCCACTTCAGCAGGTAGTTGGCCCGGGTCTCGCCCCCGACGGCGGTCATCCCGCCGTACGGCTCCACGACGCGCGGCCCGCAGCGGAGCAGGAAGAGCGTCGCCACCGGCTCGCCGTCCGGAAGCTGCGCGAACAGCAGGCGATCTCGCCCCGCAGGCGCGAAGGCGTTCCACACGTCGCGGTAGGCGGTCTCGGTCCGGATCAGGAACCCGGCCCGGGCCGCCGTCTCGCGGTAGACGCGATAGAACTCGGGCAGCCGGGCGGCGTCGCCATCGACCACCTCGATCCCGGCGCTCCTGGCCTTGTTCACGTACTGGCGCCACTTCTTGCGAAGGTCGCCCCACAGGGCGGCCTCGTCGGCCCGCAGGTCGACGATCCTCGTTGCCGCGGGCTGAATGGGTGGAGCCGGCCGCCAGCCGGCGGCACGGAGCGTCTCGCACAGCGCGCCGGCCTGGTCGTGGGGCCCGTCGGCCTCGATTTCCGGGTCCACCCGGAGGTGCGAGACCCGGCCGGCGGCCGGCGGCAGCGCCGTCCGGACCGCAGCGGTGAACTCGGCGATGTCCGTGGCGTCCCAGCCGGCGGCGACCGGTCCTCGCGGGGCGTAGGCGAAGGCCCACGGCATCGGACCGGGCCGGCGGACGAGGATCTGCGCGCCAACCTGTCCGGCTGCCGACGGGACCACGATGCGGTGCGCGGACCAGCCGTTGACGGCCTTGACCGTTGCCAACGCGCTGAGCTGGAGGTAGGAGCCCGGGTCACTCGCCTCGACGAACTGGTCCCACGCCTCAGGATCCCCGGTCGTCACGTGCGAAACGGGCGGCGGAAGACGTCGACCACGACTTCGACGATAGACGCCAACTCGGGGACGCGCAACACGAGCGAGACCGCGGCGAAGGCCAGGCCGAAGGCGAGCGTCACCACCACGCTCTCGCCGATCAGCGCGAGCCGCGAGGGCGTGGCGTCGAGGAGCTGTTCCGCGAGCGCCATTACGCCGACGGCGATCAGGCCGGCCACGATCGACCCGGCGGACGCCTCGAGGGTGACCCGGCCCAGTCCCTGGAGGCGGAGGTGCTGGAGGCGCACGCGCAGGACCACGATCAGGGCGATTGCCTCAATCCAGGCCGCGACGGCGATCGCCAGCGCAATGCCGCCCAACCCGAGCGGGCCGACCAGCACCACCGCGAGGGTCGTATTGACGGCGACGGCGCCGACGGCCGCGAGCACGGGGGTGAGCGTGTCCTGGCGGGCGTAGAAGGCGCGCGCCAGCACGGCGATCAGCGCGTGGGCGGCCAGCCCGGTCAGGAACCACAGCAGTGTGGTCGCGATGAGATCGAGGTCTGCCGGGCCCAGCCGGCCGCCGCCGAACAGGATCTCGACGAACTCGTGGCGGAGGACCGCCGCCAGGGCGGCGATCGGGATCATCGCGAACAGGAGCAGCCGCAGGGCGCGCGTCAGGAGGCTCGCGAACTCGGCCTCCCGGCCGACGGCCGCGTCGCGCGACAGCGACGGCAGCAGCACGATCCCGAGCGGCACCCCGATGACCCCGATCGGGATCTGCAGCAACGTGAACGCGTAGTTGAAGTCGGCAACGGCACCGACCGAGACCGTCGAAGCGAGGGCGGTCACGACGATGAACGTGATCTGACTCGCTCCGAGCCCGAATGCGCGGGGCGCCATGAGCAGGAGGGCGTGCCGGGCCTCCGGATCATCGCGATCGATCGTCGGCTCGTAGCGGAAGCCGAGCCGGCGGAGCGGCTGGAGCTGGACGAGCAGGTGCCCCAGCGACCCGAGCACCACGCCGACCGCGAGCCCGGTCACGCCGAAGGTCGGCGCCAGGAATACGGCCCCGCCGATGATCGCGAGGTTGTAGACGCTCGGCGCGACCGCGGAGGCGGCGAACCGCCCGCCGGCGTTGAGCACGCTGGTCGCCACCGAGCCCATCGCCAGGAAGATCGGGCTGAGTAGCATGATCCTGGTGAGGACGACCGTCTGGTCGAGCTGGTCGCCCTCGAACCCGGGGGCGATCACACGCATGACGGCCGGCGCAAGCACGAACAGGACGGCCGCCAGCGTCGCCAGCGCGATCAGCATCAGGTTGATCACCGTGGACACCACGCGCCAGGCGTGGGCCTCGTCGTCGCGCTCGAGAAGGCTCGCCACGATCGGGATCAGGGCGGACGACAGCGCTCCCGCGGCGACCAGCTGGAAGATGAGGTCCGGGATCCGGAACGCGGCGAAGAACGGGTCGAGCTGGGCCGCGTCGAACAGCTGCGCGAACACGACGAGCCGGACCCAGCCCAGGACGCGGGACACGAGGAAGGCCCCGGACACGATCAGGCCGGCCCGGGCGAGCCCGCCGGCGGCGGTCACGGGGCGGTGACGCGACGCGCCCTCGGATGCGCCTC
>JACQEF010000048.1 GCA_016200745.1 Chloroflexota bacterium
GAAGGGCTTCGACCTCCTGTCGGACGCGGCGCCGGCGCTCATCGAGCGAGGCGTCCGGATCGTCGTCCAGGGTAGCGGTGACCCCGCCCTCGCGGCCGGGTTCCGGGAGCTGGCGGCGGCCATCCCCGATCGGGTCGCGCTGATCGAGCGGTTCGACCGCGCGATGGCGCGGCGGATCTACGCCGGCGCCGATCTGTTCGCGATGCCGTCGCGGTTCGAGCCGTGCGGCCAGGGGCAGATGATCGCGCTCCGCTACGGGACGCCGCCGATCGTCAATCGAACGGGCGGGCTCGCGGACACGGTCCTCGACGAGACCTCGAATCCCGGACGCGGGACCGGGTTCTCGTTCGACGGGGCGACGGTCTCCGGACTGCTCGAGGCATGCGAGCGGGCCGTGGCGCTCCGGGAGGCGGCTGGCGCCGGCTGGGCCGGGCTGCTCGATCGGGGGATGGCGGTCGACTTCGACTGGACGACGGGATCCGCGCCGCGCTACGTCGAGGCGTATCGCCGGGCGGTCTCGATCCGGGCGATGCCCTAGTCGGCAGCCGGATCGAGGGCTACCAGCAGCGCCGCGACGAGGGCGGCCGGGTGCGTTCGCTGCGGGGCGTGCGGAGCACCCATGAGGGTGATGACGTGGTCGGGGCCCACGAGCCTGCGGAGGGCCGCCAGGCCCGCGTCCGGGAGCAGGCTGCCGGCGAGCGGATCGCCGCGGACGATCCAGGTCGCGATGCCGCGTGCGGCCGGTGCCGACAGGTCCTCGAGACCGCCGTCCCAGTCGCCGTTCTCGAGCAGGATCGCGCGAGCCGCGGCCACGTTCAGCTCGCCGAGGGCCTCGGCCTTCGCCTGGACGTCGCCGGCCGGCCACTCGGGGTTGTTGGCGACGAGCGTCGCGATCAGCTCCGCCAGGTCGGCGATCGGTTGCTCGGACGGGTCGCTGGCCATCCGCGAGATGCGGGCGAGCGGCACGGCCGGAGGGTCGAGCAGGACGAGCCTGCCGGGCCGGAAGCCGGCCACCGGCAGCGCGGCGGCGGTCATCGCCCCGTAGCTGTGGCCGACGACCTCGAGGGCGGGCAAGGCGAGCCCCGCCCCGTGGATCCAGGCGGCCAGGTCGGCGGCGTTGTCGCGGAACCGGTGGTGGCCGAGCCAGCCGGCCGTCCGGCCGTGGCCCGGCAGGTCGACCGCCGTCACCCGCCGGCCGCTCACCGCCAGGGCCGGGCCGACGCGCCACCAGATCCGGGCCGACGCCGTCACGCCGTGGATGAGGAGCAGCGGTGGGTCGCTCGGGTCGCCCCAGGCGATCGAGGACCAGTCCATCCCGGCGGCCGGGGTGGTCAGGCGAGTGCCCGGATCCGGCGTGGGCGCCGAGAGCGCGGCGGCGACGGCCGCCGGCAGATCCGCACCGCTCGAGGTCACGCGTCGCTCCGGCTGCATGGGTGGCTCGTCCGACCCTAACACGGCTGCGACGCGACCCGTAGAATCACGGCCCCACGACCGCGGAGGTTCGCATGGCCAAGCAGTTCGTCGTCCAGCTGAAGAACGAGCCCGGGGCCATGGCGACCCTCGCCGAGGCGCTGGCCGCGCGCGGCGTCGATCTCCGCGCGATCGGCGGCGGGAGCATGGGCGACAGCGGCCACGTGATCATGACCACGGCCGACGACGAGACGGCCAAGGCGATCCTCGACGATGGGGGCTACACCTACATCGAGGGAGAGTCGATCCTGGCCGAGGTGGACGATCGACCGGGCGGGATGGCTCGCCTGTCGCGCGCCCTCGCCGATGCCGGGGTGAACATCATCGGCCACCTCTTCCTCGGCCGCTGGGGCGACCGGGCCATGTTCACGTTCGTCGTCGACAAGCCCGAGGTCGCGCGGCCGATCCTCGAGCGCAAGGGCTGATCAACCGCCGAGAGCCCTCCGCCGGGCGACCGTTGGCCCGGCGTCGTGTATGCTGCGCCCACTCGTGTTCGATGGGCGCTCCGGTCAGCGCCCCGGTTTCTCGCACCGTCCGACCCGATCCACCTCACGCCCAGACCGGGCCCCGCAGCTGCGGGAGGGCCCCGTCAGGAGCGTTTCCTCCATGTCATTCGATGGTCTCGGGCTGTCGCCCGACCTCCTTCGTTCCGTCGCCCACGAGGGCTACACGGAACCCACCCCCGTCCAGCGCGAGGCCATTCCGCTCGTCCTGGCCGGCCGTGACCTGCTCGCCGGCGCCCAGACCGGGACCGGCAAGACCGCGGCGTTCGTGCTGCCGATGCTCCAGCTCCTCCACGCCTCGCGCGGGCAGGGCCGACCCGTCGTCCGGGCGCTGATCCTGGCCCCGACGCGCGAGCTCGCGCTCCAGGTCGAGGCGAGCGTCCGGACCTACGGCGCCCAGCGCCCGATCCGGTCGACCACGATCTACGGCGGCGTCGGCTTCGATCCGCAGGTCCGCGCCCTTCGCGCCGGCCCCGAGATCGTCGTCGCCACACCGGGCCGGCTGCTCGACCACCTCACCCAGCGGACGGTCGACCTGTCACACGTGGAGATCCTCGTCCTCGACGAGGCCGACCGGATGCTGGACATGGGGTTCATCCGCGACATCCGCAAGATCCTCGCGGTCCTCCCGGCGCGCCGCCAGAACCTGCTCTTCTCGGCGACCTTCTCCGACGACATCCGGCGGCTGGCCGCCGACTTCCTGGACGCACCCGCGTCCGTCCAGGTCTCGCCCCGCAACCAGGCGACCGACCTCGTGACCCAGGTCGTCCACCCGGTCGATCGTGAGCGAAAGCGCGAGCTGCTCAGCCACCTGATCAAGAGCGGGCGGATCGACCAGGCCCTGGTCTTCACCCGGACCAAGCACGGGGCGAACCGGCTTGCCACGCAGCTCGAGCACGATGGCATCCTCGCCACGGCGATCCACGGCAACAAGAGCCAGCCGCAGCGCGTTCGCGCGCTGGCCGACTTCAAGGCCGGCCGGTTCACGGTCCTGGTGGCGACGGAGGTCGCGGCGCGCGGCATCGACATCGACGCGCTGCCGCACGTCGTCAACTTCGAACTGCCGATGGTGCCGGAGGACTACGTCCACCGGATCGGGCGGACCGGTCGCGCCGGCGTGGATGGGGATGCCGTCTCACTGGTCTGCGTCGACGAGCTCAAGCTGCTGCGGGAGATCGAGCGCGTGCTGGGCCACCCGATCCCATCCCAGACGATCGAGGGCTTCGAGCCCGACCCGCGAATCCGCCCGGAGCCGATCCTGCGTGGCGGAC
>JACQEF010000098.1 GCA_016200745.1 Chloroflexota bacterium
CTCCGAGGCGAGCGACCGACGGAAGTCGCCCGCCGCTGGGAGGTGGGCCGCGGCACGCTGCTCGATCCGGTCCCCGCCGACACCGAGCGCCTGGCCAGGATCCGGGCCGTCCTCCAGGCCGAGCTCGACGCGCAGGCCCGGCCCGCCGCGGGCAGCTAGTCTCCCCAGCCGCGTCGCCGACGCGGTACGATGCCGGCAACCGGCGTCGCCCGGATCGTCGCGTCCGGGTCCGCTCGAATCCGCATCGGCCCCATCCCGCAGGAACATGCCGCAGACGGTCGCGACCCACCCGGACGCCGCCCCGACCGCCGTCCGAAGTGCGACCGAGCGCGGCGTCCGTCCGTGGTCGCACCTGGCCGGTCTCGACGGCCTGCGCGCGATCGCGGTCCTGGCCGTGGTGGCCTACCACGCCGGGTTCGGAGTCCCGCAGGGCGGCTTCCTCGGCGTCGAGGTCTTCTTCGTGATCAGCGGCTACCTGATCACGGCACTCCTGCTGGCCGAGCACCGTCGCGCCGGCCGGATCGATCCCGTCCGGTTCTGGCTCCGGCGCGCTCGCCGCCTGCTGCCCGCCCTGTTCTTCCTGCTCGCCGTGACGCTGGCCGTCGCCATGGTCGCGGTGCCCGGGGAGATCGCCCGGCTCCGGCCGGACGCCCTCGCGGCGCTGGGGTACGTCACCAACTGGCATCTCATCGCGGGCGACCAGTCGTACTTCGAGACCGTCGGCCGGCCATCGCTCTACCTGCACCTCTGGTCGCTCGCGATCGAGGAGCAGTTCTACCTGGTCTGGCCGCTCGCCCTGTCCGTCGTGCTGCTGGCCGGACGCCGGGCCGGTCTGGCCCTCACCGTGGCCGGGGCCGCCGGTTCGGCGATCTGGATGGCGCTGCTGTTCCAGCCCGGGACCGACCCCTCGCGGCTCTACTACGGCACCGACACGCGCTTGACCGGGTTGCTGCTCGGCGCGGCACTCGCCTACCTGTGGGTGCCGGTGACGGCGCCGGCCGATGCGTCCGGGGCCGCGATCCCGAGGATCTGGACCAGTCGTCGAGTCGGCCGGCTCGTCGACCTCCTGGGCGTCGCCGGCCTGGCCGGCCTCGCCTGGGCGTTCGTGGCGGCCGATGCCTTCGAGCCGTCGCTCTACCAGGGCGGTTTCGCGCTCGTGGCGGTCGCGACCGTCGCGGTGATCGCGGCGGCGGTCCATCCGCGGGGCCGCCTGGGCGCGCTGCTCGACACCGGTCCGATGCGCTGGATCGGGACTCGGTCGTACGGCATCTACCTGTGGCACTGGCCGATCTTTACGCTGACCCGGCCCGGGATCGACCTGCCGCTCGATCCCGTCGCCGTGCTGGCGATCCGGTTGGGCCTGACCGCAGTCGCCGCCGAGTTCTCGTTCCGGTTCGTCGAGGCGCCGATCCGCGCCGGGGCGATCGAGCGGGCCTGGCGCCGGCTGCGCCGACCCGGGGCGGCGGTCGGCCGGACCGAGCCGCGCTGGTCGACGGCGGTGCGAGCGGGGGCGGTCGCGGTGCTGCTCTCGGCGGTGGTGGTGTCGGTGGCGATGGCCACGCCGCCCGCCCCACCCGTCGGGATGGTCACCGGCTCGATCGACGGGCTGGTCCTGCCGGCCGACGCGTCGCCGGCGGCGTCACGGTCAGCGGCCCGGTCGCCGGCCGCGGCCACGCCCGCGGCCTCGCCCCATCCCGTGCACTCGCCCGCGCCTCCGGCCGCCTCCCTCAATCCTCCGACCACGGCGGCACCCGCGAGGCCCGCGCACGACACGACGGCGCCGTCGGTCACAGCGTCGCCTGCCCCGTCGTCGGGCGCGCCATCGGCGACCGCCACGCCGGCCGCCAGTCCGCCGATCCTCGCCTTCGGCGAATCGGTCATGCTCCAGAGTGCCGCGGCTCTGGCCCACGATCTCGGGCCGGTCCGCGTGGATGCCGCGGTGGGGCGCCAGATCGGCGAAGGGATCACGATCCTCGAGCGTCGCGAGGCGTCGGGCTCCCTGGCCCAGACGGTGATCGTCCAGCTCGGCAACAACGGGCCGTTCTACGACGGCCAGTTCGACGAGGTGATGGCGGCCCTGCGCGACGTGCCGACGGTGATCTGGATCAACGTGCGCGTGCCACGCGAATGGGAGGCCCACAACAACCGGATCATCGCCAGCGGCGTCGCCCGCTATCCGAATGCCCGGATGGTCGACTGGAATGCGGCCACCGCCGGCCGGCCCGACCTGTTCTGGAACGACGGCTATCACCCGAAGCCGGAGGGAGCCAAGCTCTACGCCGACCTGGTGGCCGCGGCCCTCAAGTAAGGGTCGCGCTGGCGGTCACGCGCCCGCGGCGATCTCGCGCTTCCGGCGGGCGACGAGGGCGTCGAGCGCCTCGAGGGCGGGCGGATCGAGCGGCGGGGGGACCGCCTCGGCGAGCAGTCGTTTCCAGATGGTGTTGGCGCGTTCGGTCGCCGTCCGAGAACCGTCGGCCTGCCAGGTCTCGAAGTTGCGCCAGTCCGACACGAGCGGCCGGTAGAAGGCGGTCTCGTAGCGCTCGAGCGTGTGGGCGGTGCCGAAGAAGTGCCCGCCCGGGCCGACGTCCGCGATCGCGTCGAAGCCGAGACTGGCCTCGTCGACGGGGATCGGCTGGAGCACCTCCGAGATCATCTGCAGGATCTCGGCGTCGACGATCAGCTTCTCGAACGAGGCGGTCAGCCCGCCTTCGAGCCAGCCGGCGCCCTGGTAGAGCAGGTTGACCCCGCCCATCACGGCGCCCCACACGGCCATCTCGGATTCGTACGCCGCCTGGGCGTCGACCACGTTCGACGCGGTCGTGTTCGAGGAGCGCCACGGGAGCCCGTAGCGCCGTGCCAGCTGCCCGCTGGCGAGTGCGCCCTTGACGGCTTCGGGGGTACCGAACGCCGGCGAGCCGGTCCGCATGTCGACGTTGGAAGTGAACGCGCCGTAGACCATCGGCGCGCCGGGCCGCACGATCTGGGCGAGCGCGACAAGGAACAGCGCCTCGGCGTTCTGCTGCGCGAGGGCGCCCGCGAGCGAGACCGGGCTCATCGCCCCGGCCAGCGTGAACGGCGTGGCGACCACGGGCTGACCGTGGATCGCCATCTCGATCAGCCCGTCGCCCATCGGCCCGTCGAGGCGGAGCGGCGAGTTGGTGTTGATGACGGTCATCAGCGACGGCTCGCGCAGGAGCGCGTCGCGATCGACGCCGCGGATGAGACAGACGACGTCGAGCGCGTCGCGGACCGGGGTCGCCCCGAAGCCCAGGCACTGCCACGTCTTGTCGAGCTCGACCGCGAACGTCCGATACATGTCGAGGTGGCGGGTCGCGACCGGCAGGTCGGTCGGCTCGAGGGGCCCGCCACCCTCCTGGTGGATGATGTCGAGCGCCCCGATGAGGCGGACGTAGTCGGCGAAGTCGGCGAAGTTGCCGGCCCGGCGCCCGCGATCCAGGTCGCTGACGAAGGCCGGCCCGCCGACGGCCCCGAACACGAGGTTCGTGCCTCCGAACGTGATGTCGCGCTCGGGGTTGCGGGCGTACAGGTCGAACACGGACGGCGCCGTGGCGACGAGGGCCTCGACCTGGGCGGGGTCGAGGCGAACGTTGCGGGACGAGCGGTCCACGGTCGCGCCGGCCCCGCGAACGGCGTCCAGCGCCCGGTCCCCGAGGACCTCCAGCCCGATCTCGGACAGGATCCTGAGAGAGGCGCGATGGATCGCCTCCACCTCGTCGGGCCGTCCTGCCGATCGATCTGCGGCTCCACCGGCGGATCGTACGGCGGCGAACGAGTCGCCGGCGCGCCGTCCTGCGTGCCGAGCGGGCGCCCCGATTGTCGCGGTGACCCTCGCCCGCGGGTTCTCACGATGGTCTCAGAGGGCGGCGATTGAATGCGAGCGTCCGCCGATGGGCGGACGCCCAATTCCGGCCCGCCATCCATCCCGTGGCAGACAGCCGGCACATGGACGCACTTGAGGGTCCCCGATGAAGTGGAAGGTCGCGGCAGTGATCCTGCTGCTGGCAGTCGGTGTTGGCACGGCGGGGTATGTCGTCCTGGCACCCGGGGGCACAGCGCGGGCCCAGAGCCAGTACCTGACGGCCGAGGTGACCCGCGGCAACGTGACCCAGCAGGTCGTGGCCACCGGGAGCGTCCGGTCGGCGGCAACCTACAACCTCGCGTTTGGATCGGATCCGGTCCTATCGACCGGCACCACGTCCAGCTCCAGCTCGACCACCTCGGCGAGCACGTCAAGCTCGGCCGCGACCGGCGCGTCGTCGGGCGACTGGCTCGTCACCAAGGTGAACGTCGCGGTGGGCGACCGCGTGACCAGCGGCCAGGTGCTCGCGACCGCTGACACCGCCAACGCCAAGGCCGCGCTCGAGGTGGCCAAGGCCAACCTCGCGGTGGCCACGGCGAAGCTGGCCGTCGACCGGGCCGGTCTGACCGGACCCGAGCGGGCCGCGGCCTACGACTCGATCCGCCAGGCGCAGCAGCAGCTGAAGGTCGCGAGGCAGAGCCAGTCGCAGACAGCCGACCAGAACGCCCTCAAGCTGGCGCAGGCGAAGGAGGCCCTGGCCTCCGCCCAGCAGCAGCTCGTCGACGACCAGACGGCCGGTCCGGCCGAGGCCACGATCAAGGCCGACCAGGCGGCCATCGACCAGGCCCAGCAGCAGCTCGACACGTTCAACCTGCAGCTCCAGGGCTCGCAGGCCGAGGCATCCGTCACCGATCAGCAGAACCAGCTCAAGCTCAGCCAGGCCCAGGGCGCCCTGGCGGCCGCCCAGCAGAAGCTGGCCGCCGACCAGGCGCAGCTCGCCGCGGACCAGGCGGCGGACCCCCCGGTCGACCCCGCCAGGATCAGTGCCGACCAGGCTGCCGTGACCGCCGACCAGTCGGCCGTCAACCAGGCCCAGCAGCAGCTCGACACGCTCAACCTGCAGATCCAGGCCGCGAACACCCAGTCGAGCGCCACCAATCAGCAGAACCAGCTCAAGCTCAGCCAGCTCCAGGCCGCGCTGGCCGACGCGAAGCAGAAGCTCGCCGACGACCAGGCAGCCGGTCCGGCCGAGGCGACGATCAGGGCCGACCAGGCGGCGATCGACCAGGCCCAGCAGCAGCTCGACACCCTCCAGCTGAGCATCACCTCGTCCGTCACGTCCGCGGCCAACCAGCTGGTGTCCGCGGAACTGTCGCTGACCAGCTCGCAGCACAACTACTCGATGAAGGTCGCGCCGGCCGACGCCTCCACGATCGCCACCGACAAGGCATCGGTCGCGTCGGCCACGACGGCCGTCAACGACGCCAAGGCCACGCTCAACCGGCACTCGCTCGCCTCGCCGGTCGACGGCGTCGTGACCGCGGTCAACGTCGTGGCGGGCGCGACGGCCCCGTCGAGCGCCGACATCGCGGTCGCCGCGCTCCAGATGGAGGTCAGCGCGACCGTCACCGAAACCGACTATCCATCCCTCAAGGTTGGCCAGGCGGTGAGCGTCTCCATCACGGCGCTCGGCAAGACGGCGACCGGGACGGTGAAGGAGATCGACCCGATCGGCACCTCGTCCGGGACCGGCGGCGTGGTCAGCTACCCGATCGTGGTGACCATCGACCCCGTGCCCGACGGGATCGCCTCCGGCATGAGCGCCGACATCGAGGTGGTCGTCGCCCAACGCGGCGACGTCCTGTCGGTACCGGCGACCGCCCTCAACGGCACGGCCGGCAATTACACCGTCATGGTCATGGGCGCCGACGGGGTGCCCACGGCGCAGGCCGTGGAGGTGGGCCTGGTGACGAGCTCGCTCGCGGAGATCACGGGCGGCCTGACCGAGGGCGAGACCGTGGTGACCGGCGTGAACACGGCCCGGACGGGCACGGCCACGACGACCGGCGGGTTCGGGGGCGCCGGGTTGGGCGGCGGCCTTGGCATCCCGACGGGTGGTGGCGGCGGCGTGTTCCGTCGCGACGGCGCGACGGGGAACTGAGATGGCCGACGCCATCATCTCGCTCGACCAGGTCAGCCGGGTCTACGCGATGGGCCATGTGCAGGTTCCGGCCCTCGTCGACGTCAGCCTGCAGGTCAATCCCGGGGAATTCGTGGCCATCATCGGGCCGTCGGGCTCCGGCAAGACCACGATGATGAACATCCTGGGTTGCCTCGACCGGCCGACGCACGGTCAGTACCTCCTGGCCGGCACCCCGGTCGCCGAGCTCGACGACGACGGCCTGGCCAGGCTCCGCAGTCTGACCATCGGCTTCGTCTTCCAGTCCTACAACCTGCTGCCGCGGACGACCGCGCTGGACAACGTCGCGACACCCCTGCTCTACCAGGGCGTGTCGCGACGATCCTCGCCGACGAGCCGACCGGCAACCTCGACAGCCACTCCGGGGCCGACGTGCTGGCCGTCCTCCGCGAGCTGAACGCCAGCGGCCGGACGATCGTCCTGATCACCCACGACCAGGAGGTCGCCGAGGCGGCCAGCCGGCAGATCCACCTGCGCGACGGGAGGGTCGTGGGATGACCTTCAGCGAGCTGCTCCGGCTGGCCCTGTCCCGTCTCCGGACAAGTCGCCTGCGGGCGGCCCTGACGATGCTCGGCGTGATCATCGGGGTGGCCTCGGTGGTCGCCCTCGTCGGGGTCGGCCAGGGCACGACCGCCAACATCACCTCGCGGCTGGCCGGTCTCGGGACCAATCTGCTGACGGTCAGCCCGACCGGTCGCGGCGGGACGACCTCGACCAACCTGACGCTCGACGACGCGACGGCCATCGGCCGGCTCGCCTCGATCGCGGCCGTGGCGCCCGAGATCTCGACCACGCAGACGATCAAGACCGGGACCGAGAGCGAGAGCGTGACCGTGGTCGGCACGACCAACGCATATGCGTCCGTCCGCGCCTACGAGGTCTGGCAGGGCACCTTCCTGACTGGTGTCAGCGTCGAGCAGAAGCTGCGCGTGGTCGCCCTCGGCGCCACGACCGCGACCAACCTCGGTCTCGACGCCGCCGACATCGGCAAGCAGGTCACGATCGGCGGGCTGCCGTTCCAGGTGATCGGGATCATGCAGGCGAAAGGCGGCAGCGGGTTCCAGAACCCCGACGACCAGGTCATGGTGCCGGTCAGTGTCGTCCAGAAGTACTTCGTCGGCGGCAAGAGCGTCCGAAGCATCGGGGTCAGCGTGGCCAGGGCCGACGAGATGACCGCTGCCAGCGCCGAGATCAGTTCGCTGCTGACCGAGCGACACGGCCTCAGCTCGACGGACACCGCCGACTTCAACGTCTTCAACCAGACCCAGCTCCTGGACACCGCCGCGTCGATCAGCGGGACGCTCACGCTCCTGCTCGGCGGGATCGCTTCGATCTCGCTCGTCGTGGGCGGGATCGGGATCATGAACATCATGCTGGTCTCGGTTCGCGAGCGGACCCGCGAGATCGGGATCCGCAAGGCGATCGGTGCGCGTGGCCGCGACATCCTCGCCCAGTTCCTCGTCGAGGCGCTGACCCTGTCGCTTCTCGGCGGGCTGATGGGGATCGTGGTCGGCCTCGGCGCCTCGGCCGTCATCGGCCAGCTCGCCGGCTGGGGCTTCCACTTCAACCCGGCCACGGTCGTGGCCGCCGTCCTGTTCAGCCTCGCGGTCGGCGTCGTGTTCGGCGTCTGGCCGGCACGGCAGGCCGCCCGCCTCGACCCGATCACGGCGCTGCGCTACGAATGAGAAGGAGATTCGCGTGAGCTTCGATCCCAGCCGCCCCGCCACCCCCGAGCCCGGTCCGGCTCCCCGGGAGAGCGCCTCGTTCAGCCCGCAGCCGGTCGTACCGAGCGCGCCGGCCCTGCAGATCGGCAAGCGCAAGTCGTCTGGCGCCTGGCTCAACATCATCCTGGTCGTGGCGGCCGTCGTGGCGGTGGGCGGCGTCGCCTTCGCCATCGGTCGCAGCACCGCGCCGGTCGCAGCGGCATCGGCGCGCGGCAACGGCCTGTTCGGGAACGGCAACTTCCCCCGTGGCAGCTTCGCGCCGGATGCATCGGGCGCCCGGGGCGACGGCTTCCTGGGTGGGCTCCGCGTCGGAGGCGGGTTCAGCCTGTCGGGGACCGTCCAGTCCTTAACCGGTGACACGCTCACGATCACGACCGCGGACGGCCGGACGCTCGAGTTCACGCTCGGCACCGGCACGACGTACAGCGCCAAGAGCCCGGCGACCGCGGCGGACGTCAAGGCCGGGTCCAAGGTCGAGGTCCAGCTCCGGCTCGGCGCCGACGGGTTCCGCCCGAACGCCGACGCCAGCGCAGCGCCGTCCGCGGGCCCGGTGGGCACGGCCAGCAGCGTCACGGTGGTCCCGTAGGGAAGGCGTAGGCTGACGGCCATGCACCTGCTCGTCGTCGAGGACGACCCGCGTCTGGTCCGGCTGCTGCGCCGGCTGCTCGAGGAGGACCGCCATGTCGTGGAGACCGCCACGACCGGGCAGGACGGCCTCGAGATCGCCGAGGCGGCGCCCGGCGTCGAGGTCGTCATCCTCGACATCGGCCTGCCCGACATCTCCGGGCTGGATGTCGCGCGACGGATCCGTGCGACCGGCTCCGAGGTCGCCATCCTGATGTTGACCGCCCGCGACACGATCGGCGACCGGGTGACCGGGCTGGACGCGGGCGCCGACGACTACCTGGTCAAGCCGTTCGCCTATGAAGAGCTCGCGGCGAGGCTCCGGGCGCTCGGGCGGCGCGGGGCAAAGGTCCGGCCGGAACCGAAGCTCGTCGCCGGACCGATCGTCCTCGACGAGACGTCGCGACGGGTCACCCTCGACGGCCGCTCGATCGACCTGAGCCCGCGCGAGTTCTCGCTGCTCGAATGCCTGCTCCGGCACCCCGGCCAGACGCTGTCGCGCGACCAGCTCCTCGACCAGGCCTGGCCGTTCAGCGTGGCGGTCACCCCGAATGCCGTGGATGCCTACGTCCACTAC
>JACQEF010000099.1 GCA_016200745.1 Chloroflexota bacterium
CGAGACCGGCCAGCGCTTCGACATTCGCGAGGGTGGCCGGACCGTCGGCGCGGGCTCGATCACCACGATCGTGGCCTAGCTCGATGGCCAAGCAGCGTATCCGGATCCGCCTCAAGGCCTACGACCACCGGCTGCTCGACCAGTCGGCGGCCCAGATCGTCGAGACGGCCCAGCGGACCGGTGCCGACGTGGTCGGCCCGGTGCCGCTTCCGACCCGGATCGAGAAGTTCACCGTCCTGCGTTCCCCGTTCATCGACAAGGACAGCCGGGAGCAGTTCGAGATCCGCACCCACAAGCGCCTCGTCGACATCCTGGATCCGTCCTCGAAGACGGTTGATGCCCTCATGCGGCTGTCCCTGGCGGCCGGTGTGGACATCGAGATCAAGATGTGATGACGCACACGCTGATCCGGCCCGCTGGCCGCGTTATCGCCTGTGCTCCTCGCTCACGCACGATCGCGTGCGCTCGCTCCGGTGCTCGGCTCCGCCTTGCCTTCGGACCGGCTGAGCGTGTGCTGAAGGGCCTCGCCGAATGAGCATCGGATTGATCGGCCGCAAGGTCGGCATGACCCAGGTCTTCCAGGACGACGGCACCATGGTCGCCGTGTCCGTGGTCGCCATCCAGCCGAACACCGTGACGCGCCTCCGCACGCCCGAGCGCGACGGCTATACCGCCGTGCAGTTCGGGACCGAGGTCGTGGACAAGCTGTCCAAGCCCGAGACCGGACAGCTCAAGGACCTGCCCAAGGTCAAGACCATCCGCGAGTTCCGGGTAGACAGCGTGGACGACTACCAGGTCGGCCAGAAGCTCGTCCTCGGCGACCTGTTCGCCGCCGGCGACGACGTCGACGTGACCGGCGTCTCCAAGGGCAAGGGCACGGCCGGCGTGATCAAGCGCCACAACTTCCGGCGCGGCCCAAAGACCCACGGCTCCGACCACCACCGGGCACCCGGCTCGATCGGCCCGGGCACCACGCCGGGTCGCGTCTACCGCGGCCTGCGCATGGCCGGTCACATGGGCGACGAGCGGGTCACCGTCAAGAAGGTGCGCGTCATCCGCACCGATCCCGAGCGCAATCTGCTGCTGGTCAAGGGGACGCTCCCCGGGGCCCGGGGCGCGCTGATCCTCGTGAAGAAGGCCTGACCGATGCCCCAGACCAACCTCTACGATCGGACGGGCAAGACCGTCGGCAGCGTCGAGCTCAGCGATGAGCTGTTAGCGGCGCCGGTCAATGCCGCCGTCCTCCACCAGGTCGTGACCGCCCAGCTCGCTGGCCGGCGAACCGGCACGCACGACACCAAGACCCGCGGCGAGGTCCGCGGCGGCGGCAAGAAACCGTACCGCCAGAAGGGGACCGGCCGCGCCCGACAGGGCTCCACGAACGCGCCGCACTATCGCGGCGGCGGGACCGTCTTCGGTCCGCACCCGCGCTCGTACGAGCAGCGGCTGCCTCGCAAGATGAAGCGACTCGCCCTCCGCGGCGCGCTGACCGCCAAGTTCGGCGACGAGGCGATCAAGGTCATCGACACCTTCGGGCTCGAGGCGATCAAGACGAACGATCTCGTCGGCGTGCTCGCCGCGCTCGAGGCAACCGGGCGGATCCTCGTCGTGGCTCCCGGACGCGACGAGACGCTCGAGCTGTCGGCGCGGAACCTGCCCACCGTCGAGATCATCCTGGCCGACTCGCTCAACGTGGTCGACCTGCTCAACGCGGATACCGTCCTGATCGAGCAGCCGTCGCTGGCCCGCATGCAGGAGGTCTACGCATGAGCGCCCTCACGGCTCCCGACATCATCCTCAGGCCGGTCATCAGCGAGAAGTCGATCGACGAGTCCGGCCGCGGCACGTACACGTTCGCGGTCAGCGACCGGGCCAACAAGATCCAGATCAAGGCCGCGATCGAGGAGCTCTACAAGAAGGAGAACGTGACCGTCGTGTCGGTCAACGTCCTCACCACGAAGGCCAAGGAGAAGCGCCGCGGGAACCGTCGCGGCCAGACCATCGGCCACACCACGCCGTGGCGCAAGGCGATCGTGACCCTCGCGCCCGGTCAGAAGATCGAATTCTTCGAAGGGGTCTGACCGATGCCGCTTCGCAGTTACAAGGCCACCTCGCCGGGGCTCCGGCAGATGACGCGATCGACCTTCGAGGAGATCACGACCAAGGAGCCGTACAAGCCCCTGCTCGAGGCCCAGACCCGCGGCTCCGGTCGCAACAACGCCGGGCGGATGACCGTTCGCCATCGCGGCGGCGGCGAGAAGCAGCACTACCGCCGGATCGACTTCAAGCGCGACAAGCTGGGCGTACCCGCCCGCCTCGCGACGATCGAGTACGACCCCAACCGCTCGGCCCGGATCGGGCTGCTCCACTACCGGGACGGCGAGAAGCGCTACATGCTCCTCCCGCACGGCCTCAAGGTCGGCGACGTCGTCGTCGCCGGTCCGGGCGCCGAGGCCCGCGTCGGCAACGCGCTGCCGCTGGCCAACATCCCGCTCGGCACCACCATCCACAACGTCGAGCTGATCCCCGGCAAAGGCGGCCAGATCGTCCGCTCCGCGGGTGTCTCGGCGCAGCTGCTGGCCAAGGAGGGCGAGTTCGCCACCGTCCGGCTGCCGTCCGGCGAGATGCGGCGGGTTCCGCTGCGCTGCATGGCCACCGTCGGCCAGGTCAGCAACCTCGACCACGAGAACCAGAACCTCGGCAAGGCGGGCCGCGCCCGCCACCTGGGCCAGCGGCCCGAGGTCCGGGGCGTCGTGATGAATCCACGTGACCATCCGCACGGCGGTGGTGAAGGCAAATCCCCGACCGGGATGCCGCCCAAGACTCCGTGGGGCAAGCCCGCCATGGGCTACCGCACCCGGGTCAACAAGACGACCGGACGGCTCATCGTCCGGTCCCGGCATCGCAAGTAGCGGGGAGGTAGGAGTCGATGTCCCGTTCAGTCAAGAAAGGGCCGTTCATCGATGCCCGTCTCCTCGGCCGGATCGAGGAGATGAACAAGCGCAACGAGAAGAAGGTCGTCAAGTCGTGGTCGCGTGCGTCCGTGATCTTCCCGACCTTCATCGGCCACACGATCGCGGTCTACAACGGCAAGAAGCACATCCCGGTCTACGTGACCGAGAACATGGTCGGCCATCGCCTCGGTGAGTTCAGCCCCACCCGCAACTATCGCGGGCACGGCAAGCACACCGATCGATCGACCGCGCTGAAGTAGAGGTCGATCGTGCGCGTTTCCGCCACCGCCAAGTACCTCCGCGGCTCGACCCGCAAG
>JACQEF010000100.1 GCA_016200745.1 Chloroflexota bacterium
ACCGGACCTCGTCCTCGCTGGTCAACGAGAAGCTGACGCCCTTGCGCATCTGCTGGTTGACGTAGTCGTCGATGCGCTCGTCGTTGTGGCCGAGGATCACCGGCCCGTAGCCCATCCGGAGGTCGACGTATTCGTTGCCGTCGAGGTCCCACACCCGGCCACCCTTGCCACGATCGATGTAGATCGTGTCGTCGCCCCAGGCACGGAAGTTGGAGTTCGTGCCGCCAGGGAGCGTCCGGAGCGCTCGCTGGTAGAGGGCCGACTGGCGTTCGCGGCGGAGCGCCGGAACAGTGCGGGCGGCGGGTTCGGTGGCCATGAGCGACCTCGGCGTGCGGAGATGGACAGCCCGGCCGGTGTGACAGGGTTGCGCGGAGCGGGACGCGCGCCCGCGCATGGTGCCACAGCCTCCGATCGGGCGTCAACGCGAGGCGCTCGAAATCGGTGCCGATGCTGGCCTGGGGCTACGAATCTCGTCAGCCACGTCGCGCAGGTCCGCGCGAAGCGTCGGCCAGAGCCTGCGGCAGACAGGCGGCGGCCGGCCCGGCCTACCCCGCGGTGCCGGTCGACGCGGCCTCGGCGTCTTTCACGGTCTGCACGACCCGCCGCCGCCGGTCGTGGAGCGCATCGTGGATCTCGGCGTTCGTCCGGGTGTCCCGACTCGCGACGAACGGATGCGGGTGGGGGTGGGCGGGGTCGAGCGCGCCGTCGATCTCGAACGGCATGCCCCGGTCGAACAGCTCGGTGAAGCGCTGGACGAGCTCGGGATCGAACTGCATCCCGCTGTGCCGGCGCAGCTCGCGGAGGGCGGCTTCGTGGGTGATCGCGGCGCGATACGGACGGCCGGCCACCATCGCCTCGTAGGCGTCGGCGATGGCCACGATCCGCGCCCCGACCGGGATCTCCTCGCCGGCCAGCCCGTACGGGTAGCCGCGCCCGTCGTACCACTCGTGGTGATGGAGCACGATCGTCGCCGCGTCACGGAGCGCGCCGGCCTGCTCGAGGATGACCTGCCCGATCTTCGGATGCTCCGAGACGATCCGCCACTCCGGATCGTTCAGCTCGCCCGGCTTGGTCAGGATCTCCTCGGGGATCGCCAGCTTTCCGAGGTCGTGGAGCATGCTGGCCACGCGAATCCGCTCGATCTCGCTCTCCGGCAGTCCCAGCCCGAGCGCGAGCTCCACGGCGGCACCGGCGATCATCGTCGAGGGCTTGCCCGAGAACCCGGCCCGCGAGCCAAGCGCGGCCGTCAGGGACTGCGTCGCCGCGCCGAAGGCCGCCTTCCCCACCTCGATCGCCTGGTTGCGGGCGCCCGGGGCGATGGCGGCACGGCGCACGAGGCCGTTGTCCTCGAGCTCGTGGAAGACGTAGACCTGGTCACGCCCGAGCGCCTTGGCGCTGTACATCGCGTTGTCCGCGTCGCGGACGAGGGCCTCCAGGTTCAGGTGACCGCCATACCCGCCGGCAACGCCGGCCGACAGGCTCGTTGACGTCCGGAAGCCATCGTCGAGCGTCACGCTGAGGCGGCCCACCAGCCGGCGGAGCTTCTCGGCCAGCGAGGCGGCCGCGTCGACGTCGGTCTCGGGGAGGACGAGCAGGAACTCCTCGCCGCCATACCGGCCGACGAAGTCGACCGATCGAACGTTCTCGCGGAGCGTGTCGGCGACGTGGCGAAGGATCCGGTCGCCGGCGGCGTGCCCGTGGGAGTCGTTCAGTCGCTTGAAGTGGTCGAGGTCGACCATCACGACCGACAGCTGGTGGCCGAAGCGCGAGGCTCGCTCGATCTCGGTCTCGAGCGTCGCGAGCACGGCCTGGCGGTTGAGCACGCCCGTGAGGTGATCCACCGTGGCCAGCGTCCAGACCTCGGTCACCCGATCGGCGAGCCGGCCGAAGCTGGCGCGGAGGTGGGCGTCGTGGATCCCGCGGGCCCCGGCAAGGTGGCTGCCGTCGGTCGCCGAGGCGAGCTCGTCCATCAGCCTCGCCATCCGTCGCGTCTGCCGGCGGACGACCGTCCAGGCGAATCCCGCGGCTCCGAGGATCGCCGCGGCGCACACGATGCCGATCGCGAGATAGCTCGCCAGGAGCTCCGGCGACAGCGCCGCGAGGTTGGGCATCTCTGGATTGGACTCCCCGGTGGTGGGCACGGCTGCCCACTGCCGGAAGGGTGCACCGGGTCGACTCGATGCACCATGAGCCGATAGTCCCGGGCCGGGGGTACCGGTCCGCACCGGTCCGGCGCTGGTCAGACGGGCGCGGCCAGCCAGTTGGGCAGCTCGCGGGCGAGCGTCGCGAGCGGCAGCGATCCGTGCCCCAGGACGGCGTCGTGGAAGGCCCGCAGGTCGAATGCCGATCCGTCCCGCGCCGACAGCTCCGCCCGGAGTCGCTGGATCTCCCGCTGCCCGGTCTTGTACGTCAGGGCCTGGCCCGGCCAGCAGATGTAGCGATCGGTTTCGATGACCGCGTCGGTCTCGGACAGGCCGGCGTGCCTGAGGAAGTCGATCGAGCGCTGGCGCGGCCAGCGCAGGGCGTGCAACCCGGTGTCGACGACCAGGCGGGCCGCCCGCCAGGCCTGGGCGTCGAGCATGCCGAACCGCTCGGCCTCGTCCCGGTACAGGCCCATCTCGTCGGCCAGCCGCTCGGCATACAGGCCCCAGCCCTCGACGTAGGCGCCGCCGACCATCCGCGCACCGAGACGGCGGAAGGTGATGAGCCGGTCGTTCTCCATCTCGAGCGTGATCTGGAAGTGGTGACCCGGTGCCGCCTCGTGGTAGGTGGTCGGGGCGAGCTTGGTGAACTTGCGACTCGGCAGGTCGTATCCGTTGGCGTAGTAGATCCCGGGTCGCGAACCGTCGGGGGCCGGCGGGTAGTAGTAGGCGAACGGCGCGTCCTTCTCCTTGTACTCCTCGACCGGGCGGACGTCGCAGTGCGCCCGCGGCAGGACCCCGAAGTAGCGCGGTGCCGCCGCCATCGCCCGCTCGATGTCGTCGCGGGCCCGTTCGACCAGGGCGTCCTTGGTCGCCGGCTGATTGACCGGATCGGCGTCCAGGTGGGCCCGGTAGGCGACGGTGTCGTCACCGAACCCCTGGGCGCGGGCGATCGCCCGCCGCTCGGCCTCGACCGACTCGAGCTCGTCGAGCCCGATCTGGTGGACCGCCGCCGGATCGAGCTCGAGCGTCGTCCAGCTGCGGATCGCCGTCCGGTAGAGCTGCTCGCCGTTGGGCGCCGACCAGAGCCCCGGTTCCTCGCGCGTCGCCGGCAGGTACTCGTCCCGGAGGACCTCGAGGAACGCCACGTCCGCCGGATGGACAACGTCGCGGACGACGTCGCGGATCCGCTCGCGGTCGGCCTCGCCGGCGACGTTGGCCATCGACGGGATGAGGGCCGACTCGATCGGAACGTCGAGCATCCGCGTCATCTGCGCGATGGTCCGCTCGGCGACGATCCGCGGCGCCGTGAGCCCCGATGCCATCCCGTCGCGCAGGATCTGGGCGTTGGCGGCCATGAAGGCGGGATAGGCGTGGAGCCGGCCGATGAACTTCTCGAGCCGTTCCGGCGTGTCGGCGGGCTGGAACTGGGTCATCTGCGGCAGCAGCTGCTGCGGACCGCTCATCTGGTCGACCACGCGCAGCTGGTGGAGCGCCTGGTCGTCCTCCTCGATCTGCAGGTCGGCGATCACCGTGAGCATGTCCCGGGTGATCCGGTCCTCCGTCGGGAGGCCCTCGGCCGTGATCGCGTTCGCCTCCGCGGCCGTACGGACCATCAGTGCCCGCGTCCGGGCCCGGCCGTCGGGCCCCGGATCCTCCAGCCGATCCGCGTAGCGCTCGTCCCCGTAGACGGTGGCGGTCGTCGGGTTGAGCTCAAGGATCGATTCCCAGAACCGATCGGCGAGCTGGTTGACGGGCGAATCCGCCCGTTCGGGCACGGTCACGAGGCGTCTCCTGTGCAGCGCGTGCCGACAGGCGCACGCGACGACGACGAATGTCGTTAGCCTAGCGCGGGGCCGTCGGAACCGCCGCCCGGGCGGTCAGCTCCCGAAGAGCGGGAGTTGCTCGCCGGTCCGCTCGATGAGCGGGTCCAGGCCCAGGTACGGCTCGAAATCCGCCAGGTCGAGCGGGTCGCGCGCCAGGAACGTCCGGAGATGGTCCGACTTGACGATGTGCCAGGTCCCCTCCGCGACCGCGGCCCGCAGCAACGGTGACCGTTCGAGCTTGTAGCGCACGAGCTCGGTGCGCTCGGGCGCGACCACGAGGAACCGGATGAGCGACTCGTCGGGCGGGATCCGCGCGTGGCGACGCAGGATCGGCTCGCCGAGCATGGCCGTCCATTCGACCTCGAACAGGAGAGCGACCTTGCTCCGGATGTACCAGATGGCATCGACCTCGGCCAGCGCGTCGCCGGCGCGGCTGATCCCCCCGAGGTAGACGCGCTGCTCCCGCTCGTCGAGCCGATCGACCAGGGGCCCCTGGGACGTCCGTCTCGACTGCTCCGACCGGCCGATCCAGACGCGCATCCCGAGCCGGTGTCCCGCGTCGGCGAGGATCCCCAAGAGCTCGGTGTGCTCCTGGCTGCGGCGCAGGAGGTCGTCGCTTGTGATCAGCCCGTCCGGCGTGCTGGCCAGGCTGCGGTAGCTGTCGAGGCAGGCGCGGACGAGACCCTCGTCGGGGAGATCGTGGCTCGTGAACAGCGACGCGATCCGCTCGTAGAACGCGGCCTCGGAGATCGGACCGGCCGTGGACAGCAGGCTGAAGACCGCCCACTCGACGCGATCGGCGAGCGGGACCGCGGCCGCGTCGCGATCCTCGCGCTCGGTGAGCCACCAGCGGCCGGGCTCGATCTCGACGACGCGTCGCTGGGTCGGGCGCGTCAGTTCGTCGCGGATCAGGCTGAGCAGACCCTCGACGGGATCGGGGCTGAGGTCGCGTGCCGAGATCGGCCGACGGACCCGCGCGGCCGCACCCAACGCCGCCAGGCGGTCGCGCTCGTGGCGGCGGTCTTCGGCGTCGTGGGCCGGCCCAGCCCGACCGCCGCCATCCGCGTCCGGGGCGT
>JACQEF010000083.1 GCA_016200745.1 Chloroflexota bacterium
AGCAGCGCGACGCCCAGCGCAACGAGCAGGAGCGGCACGATGAGGTCACCCGCGGTCGAGCTGCTGATGCTCGCGCCGCCGACCAGGGCGAGCAGGCCGCCGAACCAGAGCTGCCAGCCCCAACCCCCGCCGGATGCGGCGCGGACCGCGGCGATGAACAGGAATGCGATCCCGAGGCTGAACGTGCCGAGCCCGTTGGCATGGAATCCGGCCGCCTCGATCAGCCCGGGCGCCGCCATCGCGGTGATGATCGCGCCGGCGTAGAGCGACCCGCTGCCGTGATCGATCGCCCATTTCACGAGGAATGCCAGGCCGATCGCGAGGACCAGGACGGAGCCGGCCGACTCGAGCTCCGGATACGCCTGCTGGACGAGGAGCAGCCCTCCGAACACCAGCAGGAAGATCCCGATCCAGGGCAGGCCCGGCCGGCGCGCACCCCCGGGGCCCCACTCCCAGCTGTAGACGTGGACGTCGCCGGCCCCCGGAGTTCGCCCGCCGCTGTCCGGTCCGAGGCGGGTCACGGGATCGCGGTCGGTCATCGAGTCCTCCTGGGCGTCAGTACCCGCGCTCCGGGTCGACGACATTCAGCAGCGGCTCGCCGGCCAGGTACCGCCGGACATTCTCCACCACGAGGTCGTCGCGGAACCGGGCGGTGGCGCCCGACACGTGGGGCGTGATCGTCACGTTCGGTGTGCCCCAGAGCGGGTGGTCCGGCGGCAGGGGCTCCCGCTCGAACACGTCCAGGACCGCCCCGGCCAATCGACCGGCGCGGAGCGCCTCGAGCAACGCGTCCTCGTCGACGAGCGGCCCACGCGACACGTTGATCAGCCAGGCGGTGGTCGGGAGCGCGGCGAGGAGCCTCGCATCGATCAGGTGGCGCGAGCGCGCCGTGAGGGGAAGGGTGAGGATCAGGTAATCCGCCTCGCGGGCGACCTCGGCCAGCGCCTCGACCCCGACGATGCGGGCGGGGACGGACCCGTCCGGGTCGCCCGTCCCGGGCACGCGGTACGAGGCATCGGCCCGGACCTCGGGACGCGGCTTGACCGCCACGATGCGCAGCCCGAGCGCGGCCAGCTGGCGGGCCACCTCTCGTCCGATCGAGCCATAGCCGACGAGGACCGCGGTCCGGCCGCGGACGACCGAGGCGACCGGCTCGTCGTCGACGGGCCAGTGGCGAGCGGCCTGGTCCGCGGCCCAGCGGCCGACCGGCTGGTTGATCCGCAGGATCGCGCCGCTCACGTACTCCCCGATTGGCACCGCGAACACGCCGCGGCCGTTGGTGACGACGATCCCCTTGTTCCATGGCGGGTCGCCGGCCAGGTGGTCGACGCCCGCCGACCCGGTCTGGAGCCAGCGGAGGTTCGGTGTCCGCGACAGGTCCGTGGGGATCCGGCGCCCGATGATGACCTCGATCTCAGGGTCCGCCAGGGCATCCACGTCGAACGTGTCGTCGCCGCTGACGTCGACGAGGTCGAGCTCGGGCGAGAGCGCGCGGAGTCGCTCGATGGTGCCGGGACCGACCTGGGCCTGGAGGAGGACGCGCATCGCGCCACGA
This sequence comes from Chloroflexota bacterium, assembly GCA_016200745.1. Lineage (GTDB taxonomy): Bacteria > Chloroflexota > Limnocylindria > Limnocylindrales > CSP1-4 > SPCO01. Next base: position 1,556 of record JACQEF010000083.1, read on the forward strand.
TAGCGTCACCTCGACGGGCGGCGCAGCCGGGCGTTGCCCGCCGCGCCTTCGGCCGGGACGGCCCAGCCGGGCTCAGGCGCTCCGCGTCAGCGGCACCTCGGTCGGGTCCTCGTCCTCGACGTGGCTGAACCCGAGCCGATCGACGAGGCGCCCGATGATGCCCGGCGCCCACCAGTTCAGGCGGCCCATCAGGCGCATCGCGGCCGGGACCAGGAGGACCCGGATGATCGTGGCGTCCACCGCCACCGCGATCGCCATCCCGACGCCGATGCTCTTGATCGTGATCACCTGGGCAAGGGCGAACGCGGCGAAGACCGAGATCATGATCATGGCGGCCCCCGTGATCACTCCGGCCGTGCGGGCCAGGCCCTCGGCCACGGCGATCCGGTTATCACCCGTCCGGCGGTACGCCTCCTGGATCCGTGACAGCAGGAGGACCTCGTAGTCCATCGACAGGCCGAAGATGACGCTGAACATGATGATCGGCGTTCCGGCGATCGTGTAGCCGAGCTTCTCGAAGTCGAGCAGCCCGGCGAGGTTCCCGTCCTGGAAGATCCAGACGAGGGCGCCAAAGCTGGCACTTCGTCGCCCGTCGCGGCGCTCCCGCCGACCTGCGTCGTGATGCCGTCTCCGGCCGGCAGGGCCCGGACGGCCGGGATCATTCCGGTGGCGGCCGGCCGTGCCGGCGGCAGCGGGCTGATGGCGTCGAGGCGGACGGTTCGGCCCCGGACGTACTCGTGCAGCAGGGCGTCGATGCCGGCCGGTCGTCGTGCCTCGGGCAGCGCGTAGACCGCGGCGACCTGGTCGGGCGTCAGCAGCTCGCCGGTCTGCGGGTTCCGGATCGTGTACGGGCCCTCGACCCGATCGATCCCGTCGAGCGCGGTGAGCCGCGCCGCGTAGTCGGACAGCGCCCGGATCGTCGCCGGATCGGTGGGGGATCCCGGCACGTCGGCCAGGATGACGATCGGCGTGGTTTCGCCGGGGGCGAATTCGGTCTGGAGCGCGACGTAGGCATCGCGGCTCTCGACGCCGGGCGGGTAGATCTCGGCGCCGGGGACGCCCTGTTCCAGATGGAGCACCGGCGCGCCGGCGACGAGGAGGACGAGGAGCACCGGCGCGATCACGGCAAGGGGCCGGCGCATCACCGCCAGCGCCAGCCGTTCCCAGCGCGACGACTCCGGCGTCGGGATCTCGTCGCCTTCCGATCGGATGCGACGGCGGAGCCCCCCGATCGACAGCGCGTTGATGCGTGGCCCGAACATGCCCAGCACCGCCGGCAGGAACGTCATGGCGAAGCCCACCGAGCAGATGACCACCAGGGCGCCCGCGATCCCGATCGAGCGGATCGCCGGGGCCTCGAAGAGCAGGAGTCCGGACAGCCCGATGGCCACCGCGATCCCGCTGAACGCGGCGGCCTTGCCGGCCGTCGCCACCGATCGGGTCACGGCTTCACCGACCGTCCGACCCCGCCGAAGCTCCTCGCGATAGCGGCTGACGATGAACAGGGAGTAGTCGATCGCGAGCGCCAGGCCGAGCATCGTCGCGATGTTGAGGACGAACACGCTCATCTCCACCGCCTGGGCGACGACGTAGATCAGCGCGAGGCTGGTCGGGATCGCCAGGCCGGCCACCAGGAGCGGCATGCCGGCGGCGATCACCGAGGCGAAGACGGCGATGAGGACGAGCGCGGCGACCGGCAGCGAGACGCCCTCGGCCTGCTGCAGGTCCTTCTCGGACTGAACGGCCGAATCCCTGGTGATCGGTCCGTAGCCGGTCAGCTGGTAGGTGTATCCGGCCGGGGCCGTGATCTCGGAACGCAGGGCGTCGACGGCCTCGACGGACGCTTCGTCGGTCAGGTTGAGCTCGACCACGAAGTACGCGGCGTCGCCGGCCTGGCTGATGAACCGCCGGTCGCCGGTCTCGGCGAACCCGACGACCCCGGTGACCCTGGCGTCCCGTGCCAGCCCGGCGACCGCGGTCGAGATCGCTCGCTGGAACGGAGCGGACGTCGCGTCGGCGCCCGGTGTCGCCGACCGGAAGACCGCGATCACCGAGCTCTTGCCCGCCCCGAACTCGCGATCGAGCCTGGCGACCACGTCGGCCGATTCCGACGAGGTGTCGAGCCAGCCCCCGGAGCTCAGTGCCGACGAGGTGCGAGTCGCCATGGCGCCTCCGGCGATGGCGACGAGGATGGCCACGATGGCGATCGGGCGGCGGAAGCGGTAGACGAACGCACCCCAGCGGCTGAACATCGGGATCACCCTCAGCGGGACGACAACCCCGAGACCATAGAGAATTGGCATTCGTTTTGTCAACCACGACGATTGCATTGGCGCTCCTGTCACGCTACAGTCCGGAGAGCGAACATTCGTTTTCAGGAGGCGATGTGCCGCGCGTCAGTGCCGCGCATGAACGGGAGATCCGGTCGCGAATCGTGGATGCCGCGGCCCGGGTCTTCGGACGCACGGGCTACCACAGCTCCACGATCGCGGATGTCTGCCACGAGAGCGGGTTGTCGGTCGGCGCGGTCTACACCTACTTCGCCAGCAAGGAGGACCTGTTCCGCACGAGTTGCGATCAGATCGCGGCCCGGGGCCTCGAGGAGCTCGCCGCCCGGCTGGCGGGGACGACCACGACGCTCGAGCGGCTGCGCGTGGCGGTCGAGCTGTACGTCGAGGCCATCGATGAGTACGCCGGCGCGCCGGGCCAGGTCTCGCTGATCCAGGCGTGGGCCGAGGTGGATCGTGAACCCGGGCTGCTGGAGATGCTCACCGCCCGCCGGGAGCGGCTGGTCGGGGCCGCAGAGCTCCTGCTCCGGCAGGGAATGGCGAGCGGCGAGATGCCCCCCTGGCTGGACGTGGACGGCGTGACGCGCGGCTTCCTGGCCCTGCTCGACGGCCTGCTGCTCCAGCGGGTCGAAGCCGGGGGTTCCTATCGTCCGGCCGACCTCGTGCGGCGGGCGATGGCGATCCTGATGCCGATGCTGGCGGCGGCCGGCGCCCCGGAACCTGACGTCGTGGGCCGGGGTCGGGCCGACCCGGGGCGGAAGTCGCGCACGGCGGCCCCGGCCAGGGCGTAGCATCCGGGCGCAGTGTCGCCAGCCGCCCATGTCCGGACCGTGCTCGGGCCGATCGATCCGGCCGGCCTCGGGTTCACCCTGCCCCACGAGCACACCCAGATCGCCCTCTGGCACGTCCAGTCCCGCTGGGACTACTGGCAGCTGACCCGCGACGAGACGACCATCCTCGCCGAGCTCGAACGGTTCCGCTCAGCCGGCGGCGGCAGCCTCGCGGACCTGACGCTGCCCGGCGTCGGTCGCGATCCGGTCTGGCTCGCCGGGCTCGCCCGGGCCAGCGGCCTCAACATCGTCATGGGCGCCGGGTGGTACCGGAACGCGTACTACCCGGCCGAGACGCTGATCGACCGCCGCTCGGTGGACGACCTGGCGGACGAGCTCGTTCGCGAGACGACCGACGGGGTTGGCGACACCGGCGTTCGCCCCGGCATCTTCGGCGAGATCGGCACGGACAAGCCCTGGCTGGCGCCGGCCGAAGAGCGCGTCCACCGGGCGGTCGCCCGCGCGGCGCGCCGGACGGGACTCGCGATCAGTACCCACGCCGTCATGTCGGACGTCGGTCTCGCCCAGCTCCGGATCTTCGACGAGGAGGGTGCCGATCCGACCCGGGTGGTCGTCGGTCACGCGGATTCATATCCGGTCCTCGACCACTACCTCGAGATCATCCGGCGCGGTGCGAGCCTCGAGTTCGACTTCCTGGGGATGAGCTTCACGCCCACCGAGCGCCACGGTGAGGACCGGGTGGTCGAGCTCATCTGCGAGCTCCTGTCGCGCGGGCACGCGGACCGGATCCTGCTCAGCCAGGACGTCTGCCACGACTCGCAGCTCAAGCGCTACGACGGCAACGGCTACGTCTACCTGTCCGAGACCTTCCTGCCCCGACTCCGCGCGGCCGGCGCGACGCAGGACGAGATCGACACGATGACCGTCGGCAATCCGCGGCGGATCCTGACCATCGGGTAGGCACCGGGCACCGCCGCCGCGGCGTGTCAGCTCTCGAGCGTCGCGACCACGCTGAGCAGGACGTTGCCCTTGAGCGCCTGGCTGATGGGGCATCCGTCCCGGGCGGCCTCGGCGGCCGCGACGAAGTCCCCGGGTGTCGAGCCGGGGACCCAACCGCGCACCGTCAGCGCGCTGGAGACGACCTTCCAGCCGCTGTCGACCTTGTCGAAGGTCACCTCGGCGGAAACCTCGAGCCGCTCGGGCGGTGTTCCCGCCCGGCCCAGGTTCCCCGACAGGGCCATCGAGTAGCACGACGCGTGGGCGGCGGCGACCAGCTCCTCGGGACTCGTCTTCCCGTCGGAGGCCTCGGTCCGTGCGGCCCACGAGACCGGCAGGCTGGAGAAGGCGCCGGACGAGATCGCCGTGACGATCCCGGAGCCGGTGCTGAGGGCGCCGGACCAGCTGGCCTCGGCGCGTCGGGTGGCGGCCATGCGTACCTCCTCGCGATGGTTGGGCCCCATATCCTCCCACGGTTCTCGGGGCAGGTCCCGGCCCGTGACCTGTGGCCACAGCCTGGCGCTCGCCGTCGGGGTGGCCGTTGCCGGCCTGTCCGCCGGTCCCACCCGGGCCGCCGCCCTGTCGGCATTCGACGTGCCGACGCTCGCACTCGCGCGAGCGGACCTCGCGTCATTGATCAACGAGCAGCGCGCCGCGCAGGGGCTCGTCGCGCTCCGGGTCGATCCGAAGGTGACCGCGATGGCGGTGAGCCGCGCTGAGACGATGGCCACGATGGACGCGCTCGGCCATGCCGGTCCGGACGGCCGGACCGTCTTCGACGCGATCCGCGCGTCCGGGATGACCTGGTTCGGCGCCGGCGAGGTGGTCGCCTTCAACACCTACCCGGGCGAGCCGGAATCCACGGACCGGGCAGTGGCCGGCTGGCTGGCGTCCGCGACCCACGCGTCGATCGTCCTGTCGAGCGACTACAACTACGTCGGGTTCGGAGCGGCCGTCTCGGCGACCGGGAACCGCTACTACGTCGGGGTCTTCCTCAAGCTCCCGGACCGAACGGCGGGCTGGGCGAGCGCCGGGAAGGCGACGGTGGCCGTCGCGAGCGGCACCCAGGTGCGAGTGACGGTCCGCTGGTCCGGTGGCGACGTTCGCCTGCAGGTGTTGACCGCCGGTCTCCGCGACTTCGAGGTCCAGCGACGGCTCGCCGGCGGCGCGTGGCAGTCGGCGGGGATCACCACGCGTACCAGCCTGTCCGTGACGCTGGCCCGCGGCAAGACCTACGAGTTCCGGGTCCGGTCGCGCGACAAGGCCGGCAATCGAAGCGCCTGGAGCTCCGTCGTCGTCAGGACCTGAGCCGGCCGCCCCTCCCCAGCCGGTCGCGGATCTCCTTCGCCAGGGCCCGATGCCGGGCGCCTCGCGGCAGGTGGATCGAGGACGCGCCGATGAACCGGGCGTGCGCCTCCAGGGCGTCGACGAACGCGTCCGTGAACCCGGGCTCCGCGACCGGATCGAAGCCGACCTCCCACCACGCGTCGAGGATTCGCAGGACGCCGTGGCGGCGATCCACGCGCGGCTCGATCCGCCCGACCAACCCGTCCCCGAACAGGATCGGCAGGACGTAGTAGCCCCAGCGGCGCTTCGCGAGCGGGACGTAGACCTCCCAGACGTAGTCGAACCCGTAGAGCGAACGCAGGAACTCGCGGTCCCAGACGAACGGATCGAGCGGCGCGAGGAAGGCAACGCCCGGCGGAACGCCGTCATCGGCGGGCAGCTCGAGCAGGCCGGCCTCCTCGGCGAGGACGAAGCGCTCTCCGCGGACCCCCTCGATGCCGACCGGCACGAGCGCCCCGGTGTCGACCAGGTCGGCGAGGAGCTCGGCCCGAGTGACCCGCCGCTCGCCCGATCGCGACGTGCCGCCCCCGCGGACGACGATGCCCGGCCACAGCTCGGCGCTGCCCGAGCGGCCGAGCAGTCCGTGCGCCCGGTATCGGGACAGCAGCTTGTGGCGTCGCTGCTCGCGCTCCGGACGGCGCTCGGCGAGCAGGTCGGCCGGGAACAGGCGCTCGACCAGGTCGTAGACCCGGCGGTTGCCGTCGCGCCTGGCCAGTCCGAGGACGCCGGACTCGGCCAGCGCCTCGAGGATCGCCCTGACCTGGTTGGTCGGCCGCCAGTACCAGTCGATCGCGGCGCGTGGTGCCACGTCGCCGGCGGCGAGCGGGCCGTTCGTGCGGATGCGCTCGAGGAGCTCCTCGACGAGCCGGCCATGGTCGCGGAAGGCCGCCGCCTCGTGGTCCTCCCGGCTCCGATCCCACTCCACCCGGTACCACGGAAGCTCCTCGGTCGGCAGCAGCGACAGCCCCTTGTTGTAAGCCTCGAATAGAAGCCGCTCCTCGTACAGCAGCCCGTCCGTCCAGGCCCGCCGGTAGCCGGCGATCCGGGCCGCCAGGACCAGGTCGTGGTTGCGGCCGGTGACGTCGAGGGGGTCGAACTGGAGCGACCCGAGGCGGTCCACCACTCGCAGCACCGAGGCCGAACCCGGCGGCAGGGCGCGAGGCGGATGGAGGAGATGGCGGCGCGCGAGGAATCGCCGGGCGGTCGCCCGGTCGACGTGAAGGGTGGCGGTCACCGGGCGATGGTACGGGAGGCGAGGTGTCGCGAGGGTCCAGGTCGCGGCCACGCGTCTGCAACGTCGAACCGACGGCTCGGAGGGTCCACCGGATGGGTTCTCCGAGGGGCGAGAGGTATCCTTGTGGCACACAACCCGTACGGCGGAGGCAGCCCCGATGCCTGAGTTCACCGTCAAGGAGGTCCGTCTGCCGGAGCTCCACCTGCCCGAGGTCAAGCGCGACGAGATCGTCCGAGCGCTGTCCGGGATCCGCGTCCCCGAGGTCGACCGGACGAAGGTCGAACCGCGTCGGCGCCTGCGCAACGTCGACCTGGGCGCCTTGCCGTGGCGCCGCCGAGGCCTGACCGTCGCCGATGCCGGCAGGCTCATCGCAACCGCGGTCACCGCCGCCCGGCTCGCCCGCCCGGCACGGTCGCGCCCGCGCTGGTCGCCATTGCGGCGCTCCCGGTGGGACGCCGTTGCCCGCTCGCGCGACAACCTGGTCGCCGTGGTCCGGCCCGCGCCGCGCCGCTCTCGCCGGCGGCTTGCCGCCGTCGTCATCGCGATGACCGCCGCCGCGGCCTGGATGCTGTTCCGGAACCCCGCGGTCCGGGCACGGCTGGGTCGCGCCGCCGCCGACGCGCGACGTCGGATCGACGAGATGCGCAACCCGTCCGCCGATGTCGACCTCGCGACCGGCGAGCCCGTGTCCGTGATCACGACGCCGGAACTGCCGGGTGCGGCAACCGACATCGTCGCGGCCGAGGCCAACATCGAGAGCACGGAACCGGCGACCGACCCCGCCTGACGCGCCTATCAACCCAGGCTTGACCGAATCCGCGGACGACGGCTACCGTCCTTGCGTTGGGGACCGACCCGGGGGGGAGGAACGAGCATGGAGGCGCGGAGGGAGTCGTCGCCCGGCACGCCGTTCGACTCGCCCGCGGACACGCGAGGTGACAGCCCCTTCGCGTTGCTCGACACCTCTCCGAACGCGGTGCTGGCGACCGATCTCGAGGGCCGAATCCGGTACCTGAACGCGAAGGTGGAATCGACCTTCGGCTACACGCGCGACGAGCTGCTCGGCGAGCCGGTGGAGATCCTCGTCCCGCTGGAAGCGGCGGCCCGCCACGCCCGTCGCCGCGAGGGGTTCCACACCCACCCCGCGGCCCGTCCTGCCGGGATCGGGCTCGACCTGACCGGCCGGCGCAAGGACGGCAGCGAGTTCCCGGCGGAGATCAGCCTGGCGCCGGTCGAGACGCCGGACGGGCCGCGGGTCCTGGCCACCGTCGTCGACATCACCGCGAGGAAGGTCATCGAGAACCAGTTGCTGCAGGCGCAGAAGCTCGAGTCGGTCGGACGGCTGGCGGGTGGCATCGCGCACGACTTCAA
>JACQEF010000084.1 GCA_016200745.1 Chloroflexota bacterium
AACGATCAGCCACGGCCCAGACAGGATACGCAGGCCGTGAAGCGGTGGGCTAGAGCGTGTCCCAGAAGTCCTGGATCTTCTTGAGGAAGGCGTCCAGGTCCTGGTCCGGGGTCTTGAGGAAATCGAGGAGGAACGCCTGCATGCCGTTGGCACCGGCGAAGTTCGGGTTGGTGTCGCGGTCCAGGAACTGGGTGATCCGCTGGGCACCGCCGATGAGCTCGGCCGCCTTCTTCTGGAGCGGCGTGTAGCCACTCGTGTCGGCGTCCTTCGCGGCCGCGACGTTGCCCTTGTCCTGGGAGACCCACGCGACCTGCGTCGCCGGCTGGGCGAGGTACTCCATGAACGCCTTCGCGGCGTCGAGGTCCGCCTGCAGGCTGGATGAATTGGCGCTGATCATGAACCCGTCGATGGGTGCGTCGAGGGCCTTCTCGGCGTCGTACTGGGTTCCGAAGTTCGGATAGGGGAAGAAGTCGAGGTCGGCCAGGTCGGCATCGCCGGCCTCCTGGAACTGCTGGGACACGAACATCCCGAGCAGATACATGCCGGCCTTCTTCTGGACCAGGGCCTGGGCGGCATCCTGCCAGGTTCGCCCTGCCGCACCATTCTGGTAGTAGGGCAGCAGATCCTTGAAGATCGTGAAGACTTCCTTGACCTTCGGATCGGTCCACTTCTGCGTGCCGGCCATCAGGCCGACGTGGAAGTCGTAGCCATTCTGACGCAGGTTCAGGATGTCGAACGTGCCCATGGCAGGCCAGCCGTCCGAATCGCCGAAGGCCATCGGGATCAGGCCGTCCGCCTTCATCTTGGCGGCCAGCGTCTTGAACTCGTCGAGGGTGGTGGGCGGCGTGTAGCCCTTGTCCGCGAAGACGCTCTTCCGATAGAAGACCGCCCACGGGTAGTTGTAGATGGGGATGAAGTACTGCTTGCCGTCGTCGCCGGTCGACCCGACCTTGAAGGCGTCGCTGTAGTTGCCGCCGACCTTGCTCCAGACGTCGCTGATGTCGGTCGCCAGGCCCTGCGCGGCGAAGAAGCGCATCCGGAACCCGGAGAACCAGGTGAAGACGTCGTCAGGCGTGCCCTGGAGGTACGAGCTGATCTGGTCCTGGAAGGTCCCGTGGTCGACCGTGTTGATCTTGACCGTGATCCCGGTCTGCTGGGTGAACGTGTCGACGATTCCGGCCAGCACGCCCTTCGGAACCGGGTCCGAATAGTTGGATCCCAGGGTGATCGAGCCGGCAGCGACGCTCGGGGCGGCCTCGCTCGGCGCGACGCTCGGGGCGGCCTCGCTCGGCGCGACGCTCGCGGCTGCGCTCGGGGTCGCCGACGAGCTGGACGAGCCGCAGGCCGCGATGATCGCTGGGATGCTGATCAGGCCGGCGGCGCCGGCCATCCCTTTGAGAACGGTCCGTCGGGAGACGGAATCCACCCGGATGGGTTCAACCATGGCGTTTGCTCCTCCTGCGAATCCTGCCCGACAAAATCCGACAGGATCACGCAGATTGTCGGCCACGCGTTCCCGCGATGTCAAGATCCGTGGGCCGGGAACTTCCGGAAATGTTCGAATGCGTTGACTTTCTGGGCGCTGCGAGGCAATCTTACACGGAACGATCAACGGGGAGGGCGCACCTTCGTGAGCCGCAAGGACGATCTCGGGATCACGCGCTGATGCTCGCCCGGCAACGCCAGTCCTTCATCCTGGACCGGGTCCGCGAGGACGGCGCAGTCCGCGTCGCCGACCTCGTTCGCGAGCTGGGCGTCTCGGACATGACCGTCCGCCGCGACCTCGAGGTGCTCCACGAGCGTGGACTGCTCGAGAAGGTCCACGGCGGGGCGACCTCGATCGCGGGCAACGCCCTGTTCGAGCCCGGGTTCGCCGCCAAGTCGGCCCTCCAGCAGAGCGAGAAGGACGCCATCGCCGACGCCGCCGTCGGGCTGGCCGAGCCGGGCATGGCGATCGCTGTGTCGGCCGGCACGACGACCTACGCCCTGGCCCAGCGGCTCGCCAACGTGCCGGGCCTGACCGTGGTGACCAACTCGGTCCGGGTCGCCGACGTGCTGTACCAGGCCGGCCGGTCGGACCAGACGATCATCCTGACCGGCGGGGTGCGGACGCCGTCCGACGCGCTGGTCGGCCCGTTCGCCGTGTCGGCGCTGCGGACGGTCCACGTCGACCTCGTATTCGTCGGCGTGCACGGCATGGATCCGCACTCCGGGTTCACCTGCCCGAACCTGCTCGAGGCCGACACCGACCGGGCGCTGATCGAGGCCGGCCGGAGCCTGGTCGTGGTGGCCGACCACTCCAAGTGGGGGGTCATCGGGATCAGCTCGATCGCCCGGCTCGACCAGGCCGACGTCCTGATCACCGATGCGGGGCTGCAGCCAGACGCCAGGGCGATCCTGGCCGGCGCCGTCCGCTCGCTGGTGATCGTCGAGCGCGGAGGCCCCACGGTGTCGCAAGAGGCCGCCCGTGCCCACTGACCGGGCCGCCGGGAGCACCGCGATCGCCCGACTCGCCAACGAGCCGCATCGACGCTACAACCCGCTCATCGACGAATGGGTCCTGGTCTCGGCCGGACGGACCCGGCGGCCATGGCTCGGCGCCGAGGAGCCGGAGCCGCAGACCGGCGAGCGCGCCTACGATCCCGACTGCTACCTGTGCCCCGGAAATGCCCGGGCCAACGGCGACGTCAACCCCGGCTACGCCGAGACGTTCGTGTTCGTCAACGACTACTCGGCACTCCGCCCGGGCACCTCGATGGCGGTCGTGGACGAGGGGCTCCTGCACGCCGAGGGCGAGCGCGGCCTCTGCCGGGTGGTCTGCTTCTCGCCCCGCCACGACCTGACTCTCGGGCGCATGGAGCACGACGCGGTCCGCAGGGTCGTCGACCTGTGGGCCGCCCAGACCGCCGAGCTGGGCGCGCAGTACCGCTGGGTCCAGGTCTTCGAGAACCGCGGGGTGGCGATGGGCGCCTCGAACCCGCATCCGCACGGCCAGATCTGGGCCGGCACCGCGCTGCCCGGCGAAGGCGCACGCGAGGACGCCGCGCAACGGACGTACCTGTCCACCAGCGGCCGCCGGCTCCTCCTGGACTATGTCGAACAGGAGACGGGAGGCCCGCGGGTGGTCGTCGAGACCGACCGATGGCTGGTGATCGTCCCCTTCTGGGCGGCCTGGCCGTTCGAGACGCTGGTGGTACCGAAAGCCCCCGCTGCGCGGTTGTCGGAGCTCGACGAGGCCGCGCGCGACGACCTGGCGACGGTCCTGCCCGAGCTGCTGGGCCGGTACGACGGCCTGTTCAAGCGGTCCTTCCCGTATTCGATGGGCTGGCACCAGGCTCCGTTCGACGATCGCAGCATCGCGGCGTGGCAGGTCCATGCCCATTTCTATCCGCCACTCCTCCGCGGCCGGATGCGCAAGTTCATGGTCGGCTACGAGCTCCTCGCCGAGACGCAGCGCGACCTGACCGCCGAGGACGCGGCGGGCCGCCTGCGGGCCGTGGCCGCTGCGCCGGCGCCGGTGCCGGCCCTCGTGCCCCGGTTCGCCAATCCGGCCTGACCCGAGGGTTCGGACACCGCCGGGGCGGACCGGCGGCCGGGTAGCATACGAGCCTCACACGGAGGACCGATGCAGACCTGGGGCGGACGTTTCAGCGAGGAGACCGATGCGCGCGTGGCTGACTTCACGCGTTCGATCGAAGTGGACGCCGTCCTCGCGGTCGACGATCTCGCGGGCTCCATCGCGCATGTCCACGGGTTGGGTCGGGCAGGACTCCTGACCGACGACGAAGCGGCCACCCTGGTCGAGGGCCTGCGCGCGCTCGGCGATGACGTGGCCGCCGGGCGGCTGGCCTGGGATCCGAACCTCGAGGACGTGCACATGAACCTCGAGGCGGCGCTGGGCGGCAAGGTCGGATCGGTGGCCGGCAAGCTCCACACCGGCCGATCGCGAAATGACCAGGTCGCCACGGACCTCCGGCTGTGGACGCGGCGGGCGATCGACGAGCTCGACGCCGCCTTGCTTGACTATGAGCGCGTGCTGGTGGGGCTGGCGGAGCGCGACGGCGGGGCGATCCTGCCCGGGATGACCCACATCCAGCCCGCCCAGCCCATCCTGCTGGCGCACCACCTGCTGGCGTACGTGGAGATGGCCGAACGCGACCGGGCCCGGCTCGCCGACGCCCGCCGGCGGGTGAACGTGTCGCCGCTCGGATCGGGCGCGCTGGCCGGCGCGGGCTACCCGCTCGACCGGGCCGCCGTCGCGGACGAGCTCGGCTTCGACGCTGTCAGCGCCAACTCGATGGACGCGGTGGCGGATCGCGACTTCGTGGTCGAGACGCTCTCGGCGATCGCGCTCGGGATGGTCCACCTCAGCCGGCTGGCCGAGGAGATCACCTGGTGGTCGAACCCGAGCTTCGGCTTCGTCCGGGTATCGGACGCGTTCTCGACCGGCAGCTCGATCATGCCCAACAAGAAGAACCCCGACCCGGCCGAGCTGGTCCGCGGCCGGGCGGCCCGGGTGATCGGCGCGCTGACGGCGTCGCTGGCCCTGCTCAAGGGCCTGCCGCTGGCCTACCAGCGCGACCTCCAGGAGGACAAGGCCCCGCTGTTCGACGCGGTCGCGGTGTTCGGGACGTCGCTCCGGGTGCTGGCCGGGCTCCTCGAGACCCTGGCCGTGGATCCCGAGCGGATGCTCGCGGCGGCGAACGAGGGCCACACCACGGCCACCGCGGTGGCCGACGCGCTGGTCCGTCGCGGCGTGCCGTTTCGGGCCGCCCACCACATCGTGGGTTCGCTCGTCGCGCAGGCTGAGGACGCCGGGTTGCGGCTGGACGCCGTTCCCGAGTCGATGATCGGGCTCGCGCTCGGCGCGAGCGGCGACGCGACCGCCGGTTCGCTCGCGTCCGATCCGGGCATCGCCGACGCCCTC
>JACQEF010000087.1 GCA_016200745.1 Chloroflexota bacterium
ACGGCCGGTGCGACCGTCGTCATGGACCGGTGGGGCGGGCAGCCCTTCGACGACGTCGATCGGATGGTGGCGAGCGTTCATCCGGAGCTCGTCTACGTCTGCGTTCCACCCAATCGGTCGGTGGCCGTCGTCGAACGGCTCGTCGGCCACGGGATCCCGTTCCTGACCGAGAAGCCGCTGGCCGCGGACGACGCGGAAGGCCCGGTTCGCCTGGCATCGGCCGTCGAACGGGCCGGCTTGATCGCCGCCGTGGGCTACCACCTCCGTGCCCTGGACTTCATGGGCGAGCTCCGCGGGCGCCTGTCGGACCGTCCCCCGCACCTCGTCGTCGCCCGCTGGCTGGCCGAGACGCCGCCACCCGACTGGTGGAGCCGCGTCGATCGAGGAGGCGGCCAGGTCGTCGAACAGGCTACCCACCTGTACGACCTGGCGCGCCACCTGGTCGGGGAGGCCGACGTCATCGGGGCCGTGTCCGCTCGAACCGGCCGCGGGCACGCCGCGAATCGCGACGTTGCCGACGGCGCCGCCGCGGTCCTGCGGTTCACGACCGGTGCGGTCGGTTCGTTCGCCAGTGCGCATCGCCTCGAATCGGCATCGATCGAGATCGTGTTTGCCTCGGAGCGACTGCTCACCACGCTCGCCAAGGGCCCACGCGGCCAGGGCGACTGGCGCCTCCGGTTCGAGGACGAGCACGGTGGCATTGAACTCCAGGCGACCGCAGACCCGTATGAGATCCAGGCGGCCGCCTTCCTCGACGCCGTGGCGGCGGGCGACCCAAGCCGTGTCCTGTCGACCTACGCCGATGCGCTCGTGACCGATCGCCTCACCCGAGCCGTCGTGGCCGCGACCGGCGCGCCGGGCTAGGCGCCGCCGAACCCGCGGTCGCGCTGGTCGACCAGCTCGAGGCGGTTGCCGAACGGATCGCGCACATAGCACCGCCGGACCGGGAGGCCGCTGCCGTCCTCCTCGATCGGCACGCCCGCAGTTGCCAGCGTCGCTCGCGCCGCCGCGAGGTCGGCGACGAGCAACGCCGGATGCGCCTTCGCCAGCGGTCGAAACCCTGGCTCGACCCCAAGATGGATCGCCACGCCCGGTCCGGCGAACCAGCAGCCGCCGCGCCCGGTCAGCTCGGCGGGCTTGACGATCTCGCGCAAGCCAAGGACTGCGCCGTAGAACGCGCGCGCAGCTTCCTCACCGCCTGCCTGGATCGAGAGCTGGATGTGGTCGATGCCCACGACCTGCACGGTCACGCGGGGTCGACCTTCTTCGTTCGTGGCGCCCGCACCAGCTGGCCGGGTCGATCCGGCCACTCGTAGCCGGCCCACGGGTCGTAATCGACCTCGAGCGGTTCTTGGGCGGGGCGATCCTCCTCCGGGACATGGATGAGGTTGACCCGGACCCGCGTCCAGGTCGTGGACCGGCCACGCATCGAATCGACCAGGACGTCGGCGGGCTCGAGGGCCGCGGCTGCGGCCGGATGCCGCGCCTTCCAGCGCTCGAACCCGGCCATCGCCTCGTCCTTGTGCTCGGCGCGGGCGATCTCGACGACCGGGATGGCCGCCTTGCGCCGGCCGGTCGGCGTGGGTCGCGACCCGGCCCATTCGGTCGGCAGGCCCGCGTTCGGGTCGCCTCGCTCGACCGCGGCCCGGCGGGCGGCTGCGACCTCCGGTGGCGGGCCGCCGGCCTCGCCGCGTCCCTCGTAGTCCGACGCCGGCCGCCGTTGTCGCGACGGCTGGACCCGCGGCGGCTCACCGGCCTGCTTGGCGTAGTTCGGCGGCCACGGTGCGTCGCCCAGGCCCTCGGCCTCGTGCCGCCGGCTGAGCTCGAGCAGCGCCTCGAGCGAGCCCACGGCCTCGTCGATGCCGTCCCCCGGGTCGCCGATCGCGGCATAGCGGGCCGGGACCGTGTCGATCGTGAACGCCTCGGCCTCGACGGTGGGCACCTCGTCCCAGGCGAGCGGCGTGGAGACGCGGGCGTCGGGTAGCGGCCGGATCGAGTAGGCGGAGGCGACCGTCCGGTCCTTGGCGTTCTGGTTGTAGTCGAGGAAGACGCCGTGGCGCTCCTCCTTCCACCATTTCGAGGTGGCCAACGCCGGGACCCGCCGCTCCACGTCCCGGGCGATCGCGAGCGCCGCTCGCCGGACCTCCGGATACGTCCAGCGCGGCTCGATCCGGACGTTGACGTGGATCCCGCGCGAGCCGGACGTCTTGGGCCAGCCGACCAGCCCGACCGCTTCGAGCGCCTCTCTGGTGGCCAGCGCCACTTCGCGGATGTCCGACCAGGGCACGCCCGGCACCGGGTCGAGGTCGACGCGAAGCTCGTCGGGGTGGTCGAGATCCTCGGCACGGACCGGGTGGGGGTTGAGGTCGATGCAGCCGAGGTTGACGACCCAGGCCAGACCGCCCGCGTCGTCGATCACGATCTCGTCTGCCGTGCGGCCGGACGGGAAGGTCAGCGTCGCCGTCCGGATCCATGCCGGCCGATTGTCCGGGGCCCGCTTCTGGAAGAATGGCTGCCCGGCCGCGCCATCGACGAACCGCTTGAGCGCCATCGGCCGACCGCCGGCGCCGCGCAGCGCCCCGTCCGCGACCGCCAGGTAGTACTTGACCAGATCGAGCTTGGTGTGGCCCGTCTCCGGGAAGTACACCTTGCCCGGGTTCGTGACGGTCACCTCTCGACCGTCGATCCGGAGGACCTCCTTCTCCGTAGGCATGGCGGACAAGATACCGCTCGACAGCCGATCGAGGTCAATGGATGATGCCGTCGATGCTCAACGCGCCGGAGCCCGCCTGTCTCGTCATCGCCGACATCAGCGGCTACACCAGCTATCTCGCCGGCGTCGAGCTCGATCACGCGCAGGACATCCTGGCCGATCTCATGGATACCGTCGTGGGCTCGCTGCGGCCCTCGTTCCGGCTGGCCAAGCTCGAGGGCGACGCCGCCTTCGCCTACGCCGTCACGGCCACGATCGACGGGTCGGCGCTGATGGATACCGTCGAGCGGACGTATTTCGCCTTCCGCCGACGCCTGCGCGACATCGGCCAGGCATCGACCTGTGACTGCAACGCCTGCATGCGGATGCCCACGCTCGACCTCAAGGTGCTGGCCCACCACGGCACGATCGTCCGCCAGCGGATGGCCGGCCGCGAGGAGCTGGTCGGTAGCGACGTGATCCTCGCCCATCGCCTGCTCAAGAACGAGGTGACCGAACGGACCGGCGCCACCGCTTACGCGCTCTACACGGACGCCTGCTTGCGGGCCGCAAGCGTCGACCCAGCCACCCTGGGCCTCATCGAGCATCGCGAGACCTACGACCACATCGGCGCGGTGACCGGCTGGGTGGCCGACCTCGGCGCCGCGTGGACGGCCGAGCTGGAGCGCACCCGGGTGGCGATCGAGCCGGGGGCCGCCATCGCGACCGTCGACTACGACCTTCCGGCACCGCCGGCGATCGCCTGGGACTACCTGACGTCGCCGGCCAGGCGCCCGCGCTGGCAGGCCGGCGTGTCGGAGGTCATCGAGCAAACGGCCGGCGGTCGTCGCGGCGTCGGGACGACCAACCACTGCGTCCACGGCAAGGACGCCATCGTCGAGGAGATCCTGGACTGGCGCCCGCCGGAGTACTTCACGATGCGCTGGCAGATGCCGATCCCGGGCGCCCCGAAGGTTCGGGCGATGTACACGCTGGACGCCACGGACGCCGGCACCCACGTGACCATGCGGATGGAGCGGCCACGGTCGAAGAAGGAGCGCGCCTTCCTCGAGCAGCTGTTGCCGATGCTCGGCCCGATGTTCGAGGCAGGGATCGCGGCGCTGCGGCCGCTCCTGGAGGCCGAGATGATCCGGCGGGCCGAGGAAGCCGCCGCCAACCCCGAGCCCGACGTTCCCGCATCGGGCGGGCGGTTTCTCGCACCGGCTGTCGATCTGGCCACCGCCCGTTCGTCGTGATCACAGCGGGCCCCAGGTACGGCCCCGACCACCAAGGAGGCCAGCATGCAGTACGTGCTCCTGATCTACGGCCAGGAACCGAGCGAGGCCGCCCCGGGCGATCTGATGGCGGCCGAGTACCAGGAATACGGGGCGTTCACCGACTTCCTGCGAGAGCGGAGCGCGATGCTCGCCGGCGAAGCGCTCGAGCCGACCTCGACGGCGACCACGGTTCGCGTCGTGGACGGCAAGACACTCACCACCGATGGCCCGTTTGCCGAGACCAAGGAGGCGCTGGGCGGCTTCTACCTCGTCGAGGCGGCCGATCTCGATGAGGCCATCCGGTTCGCGGCGATGATCCCGGGCGCTCGGCGAGGGTCGATCGAGATCCGGCCCGTCTTCACCGTGCCGTCCGCCGACGGGACCGGGCGCTGACCCGCGGCGAGCCTGCAGTCGGATCGTCGTTGTCGGATCGGGTGTCGTCCGGGGCCGCCCACGCGCTGGTCGACCGCCTGTTCCGCGAGGAGCAGGGCCGGGCCGTCGCCACGTTGATCCGCGTCCTCGGCGACTTCGACCTCGCCGAAGAGGCGGTCCAGGACGCGTTCATCGCGGCCCTCGAGACGTGGCCGGCACGGGGCGTGCCGGACAACCCGGGAGCGTGGATCACGACGACGGCCCGCAACCGGGCGATCGACCGGCTTCGCCGGCGAAGCCGGTTGACCGAGAAGATCGAGGCGCTCGGGCGGGAGGCGACGGAATCGGCGCTGCAATCCATCGAGCCCGAGCCGGCGGAGGACGCCATGCACATCGCGGACGATCGACTGCGACTGATCTTCACGTGCTGCCACCCGGCGCTCGCGATGGATGCCCGGGTTGCCCTGACCCTGCGGACACTCGGTGGCCTGACCACGCCGGAGATCGCGCGGGCCTTTCTGCTCCCCGAGCCGACGCTGGCCCAGCGGCTGGTCCGCGCCAAGCGGAAGATCCGTGCCGCCGGCATTCCGTACCGCGTTCCACCTCCGGAGCTGCTGGCCGAGCGGCTGGACGGTGTCCTCCACGTGCTCTACCTGGTGTTCAACGAAGGCTACTCGGCGACGTCCGGAGACTCGCTGGTCCGTCGCGAGCTGAGCGCCGAGGCGATCCGGCTCACCCGCGTCGTCGACCAGCTCCTGCCCACAGAGCCAGAGGTGCTCGGTCTGCTCAGCCTCATGCTCCTCCACGATGCTCGCCGCGAGGCGCGGGTCGGGCCCGACGGGGCGCTCGTCCTGCTCGAGGACCAGGACCGGACGCGATGGAATCGCGACACGATCGTCGAGGGACACTCGCTGATCAGACGCGCCCTCGAGCGCGGTCGACCCGGGCCCTACCAGGTCCAGGCCGCGATCGCCGCCCTGCACGACGATGCCGCCAGCGCCGGCGACACGGACTGGGCGCAGATCGCCGACCTCTACCGGGCACTCCGCGCCATGACGCCGTCGGCCGTCGTGGAGCTCAACCTCGCGGCCGCGGTGGCGATGGCCGACGGGCCGGCGGTCGGCCTCGCGATGATGGACGGGATCGCGGCAACCTGCGAACTCGATCGGTATCCGTACCTCCACGCCGCGCGCGCCGACCTCCTGCGGCGGCTGCGTCGCTGGTCGGAGGCGGAGGCCGCGTATCGACAGGCCAGGGCCCTCACGACCAACGGTGCCGAGCGGGCGTTCCTCGAGCGGCGACTGCGGGAGGTCGCCGCGGCAGCCCGGGCAATCGACTCGCGCCCCAACTGATCCCGCCGGCGTCTGGCGCGGTTGCGCTCCGCCTCCCGGGCCACGACAATCAGGGCCCTGGCGCGCTCCGAGCATTCGAGGCACCGTCACCGTGGCCGTCGCTCCCGTCGTCCGCCTGTTCGGCTTCAGGCCGACCCGTCCCGCCTTCGACAACGTGATCCGTGACTGGATCGCGCCGGCGATCCGCGCCCAGCCGGGTGTCGTGGATGTGTACGCGGGCCGGCACGGGCCCGACGAGCTCGGCCCCAGGCTCGTCCTCTCCGTGTGGCAGACGCGCGCTGCCATGGAATCGGCCTTTGAGCAACCCAAGCGGCTCGGTGAGCTCCAGCCCGAACGACTCGACGGGATGGCCGAGACGTCCGTCGAGGTCCTCGAGCCGGCGATCGCCTACCGCACCGACCAGGCCACGGGCGCCCCAGGGATCATCCGGATCTTCCGCGGTTGCACCCGGATCGGCGAGCGCGGCCGGTACATCGAGGAGACCCGTGCCGGCGTGGCCGCGGACGCGGCCGCGGGCCACGGGCCGGCGGCGTTCTACCTGGCCCCGGGCGCGTCGGAGGAGGCGTTCGTGTCGGTCTCGGTGTGGACCGACTGGACAGCGATCGAGCTGGCGACCGGCGGCGATGTCCGGCGACCCATGGCGACCCGCCGACCCGAGCTGATCGAGTCGTTCGACGCCACGCATTTCGAGGCGATCGACCTGTAGCGTCGCCGCAGGGCCCGGGAGCGGGCACGCTGCGCGCCGGACCCATCGATGCGAGACTCTGGCCATGT
This sequence comes from Chloroflexota bacterium, assembly GCA_016200745.1. Taxonomy (GTDB): domain Bacteria; phylum Chloroflexota; class Limnocylindria; order Limnocylindrales; family CSP1-4; genus SPCO01. Next base: position 6,468 of record JACQEF010000087.1, read on the forward strand.
CCCGCGATCGAGGAGGCCGGCAGGCACGACTCCGCCGGGCGGTCAAAGGGTTGCTGATCAGCAGCCCGGGGCGCGACGGATGGCAGCGCCCGGCGGCGGTGATCGGCGCCCTGGGCATCCGGCCGGGCGACCGGATCGCCGACCTCGGGGCCGGCACCGGGTACTTCACCGTCCATCTCGCCCGGGCGACCGGCCCCAACGGGATCACCTACGCGGTCGACACGGACGAGGACATGCTGGACGCAATCGAGGAGGCAGCCGCCCGCGCCGGCCTGGCCAACATCCGTCCGATACGCGCCGACGGCGGCGCGCTGGCGCTGTCCGAGCGGGTTGACCTCGCCTTCTTGTGCAACGTCTATCACCACCTTCCCGATCAGCGCGGCTATTTCGCGCGCTTGGCCGCTCAGCTGGCGCCCGGCGGACGCGTGGCCATCGTGGAGGCGATGCCGGGTGGCCGGATGGCCCGCCTGTTCGGTCACGTCACGCCGCCTGGCCGGATCCGCGAGGACATGCAGGCTGCCGGATACCGGCTCGAGAGCGCACCTGACTTCCTCGTCGACCGGGTGCGCCAGAGTTTCCAGGTGTTCACCAGGTCGGAGGCGCCGCGCGCCGTGGACCCGATCGCCGCGCGCCGGCCGTGACGACGAGTTCGCCCTCGGGCGTACGAATCGGGTTCAGGGTAGCCCGCGGCGTGAACTCAAAGCGGGGCGGCCGCATGGCCGCCCCGCCTGGCTGGGTCGTCTTGCTACGCCCGCGATGCGGGCGCCGCCGACCAGGTTCGGACTATGGCGACGGCGTGAGCACCGGGCAATCGTTGCCGACACCCGGGCCGTTGGAATCGGTGCAGTTGATCCGGCCGTTCGGCGCCGCCTTCACGACGGGGCTGATCGGCGTGTGTGCGGTGATCCAGTCGGCGACCACCTGGTCCATGATCGCCTGGGTGGTCATCCGGCTGGCGAAGTTCGGATAGCCATCGCCGCCGTTCGCCATGAAGTCGTTCTCGGCGATCTTGTAGGTCGTCGCGGACGTCAGGTCCACGGGCGTGGCGAGACAGTTGCCGCTGGCGTCGGCGAGGACCGCGCCGGTGACGCGGCTCCCCGCGGGGGCCGCGATGTCGTAGGTCAGGCAGAGTCCCGCGACCTGCGGGAAGCGGCCCTGGCCAACCTGTCCGACACCGTTCTCGAGCATCGTCTTGAGCTCGTCGCCTTTGACGTCAAGCGTGACCACGATGTTGCCAAAGGGCAGCACGCTGAGCGACTGCCCGCGGGTGATCGGGTATGGCGGCGGCGTGTACGGCGGGCAGAAGTCACTCGGGTTATCGGTCGTGGGGCAGGTCAGGTCGGCCCGCAGCCCGCCCGAGTTGGTGATCGCGAACTTGACGCCGATGGACGAATACGTACCGAGCATCGCGTCGGTGACGACGTCGCCGACGAGCGACTCGCAGGTTCGACCCGTCCCACCGCCGCACTGGTCGGCCCGCGGGATGAACTTGGTGGCGTTGCCGATGACCGTGTTGAAGATCGGCGCCAGCTGCGCGTTGAGGTCGTCGATGCGCGCCTGGATGGTGGGATCGGGTGTCACGCCGATGTCCCACGGCTTGTGGTAGTCGGCGGTCTTGTAGACAACCTGCTTGGTGCTCGTGTCGATCACGAGCCGGATCCGGGTGAAGCGGATCCCCTTGCCGCGATTCTCGGTCAGGAGGACGCCGTTCGACCGTAGCGAATCGACCTGCAGGTCGTCGTGATCGCCGATGACGGCATCGACGTTCGTCACGTTGTCGGCGATGGTGACGATCGGACCGGAGGGGTTGGAAACCGTCCCGCCGATCGCGCCCTCATGGCAGAGCACCACGATGGCGTTGACGCCCTTCGCCTTGAGACGAGCCGCCTCGGCGTTCACCGCCGGGACAACAGGTCGAACTTGGAAGGGACCCAGATTGCCCGGGAAGATGAGGTTCGGCGTGTCCTCCGAGGTGCAGCCGATGACGCCCAGCTTCCCGCCATCGAAGGTCGTCGAGAACGTCGTCGATGGTGACCACTCGGGCGGCGTCCTGCCGTTGGCGAAGACGACGTTGGCCGAGACCATCGGGAAGTCCGCCAGCGGGATCAGCTGCGTCCGCAGGTACGCCTGCCCGCGATCGAAACTGTGGTTGCCGATCCCGTCCGCGGAGATGCCCATCAGGTTCATGATCGGCGGCGTCGGCTTGTCACCGAAGGCGTTCGAGATCGGGGGTGTCGCGCCCCCGAACGAGTCGCCGCCGGCGACGGTGATCGAGCCCATCGGTGCCTCGGCGCGATACACATCGAACCACGACTTCAGGAACGCCGCGCCACCGATCCCGAAGCTCGGGCCGATGGTGTCGGCGGCTTCGGACAGCGGGATCAACTGGGCGTGCCAGTCGGAGATGTCGAGGATCGTCATCTCCTTGAGCCGACCGGGGCTCGGGAAGAGGTTGTACAGGATCTTCCCGCGCGCATTCTGCGGGCCCGGCACACCGAGCAGGAATGCCAGGGTTGGCGCGAGGTCGATGGCTCGCACGCCGGACACCGCGTCCTGGTGGCGGAACCCGGGACCGGCGGCGACGAACGTCGCGTGCATGTTCACGTTGTGGGCGATGTCGACCAGCTCGGGCAGGTAGCCGTGCTGGCCGAAGAAGTGCGACAGCGCGATCGCCTGGCCGTTCGTGCCGGCGTCCGACTGGTAGGGCGGCCGCAGGACGACGACGACATCGCCGCTCCGGTTCGGGTGGAGCGAATCCGAGCCGTCGACGTCGCGCAGCTCTTCCTTCTGCATGACCCGGGCGACCACCTGCGCCGACGGGTTGGCCGGATCGGTGAGGCCGCTGAAGGCCGCCGTCGCCGCCGCCCGCACGGCCGCGTAGGTGATCCCGGCGGGCAGCGTGGTGTTGACGTAGATCTGGATCGTGCCGCCGGCCCAGCAGCCCTTGGCCAGGTCGGTGATGGCCGCGCCACAGTTGGACGCGTTGCCGTTGCTCGCGTGGAGCGACACGTCCGTGTTCGTGACGGTGTTGTGGACCGTGGTCTGGTTGAGGACCTGGTTGGCATTGACCGCCCACCACTGGGGGGCGAATCCGTGATCCGCCGCGGCGATCGTCGTCGGGTTGCCGCCCATCAGGTCGCGGGCCAGCTTGAGCTTCGCGTCCGCCGCTTGATACGCGCTCCGGATGTAGCCCTCGCGGATCGCCACCCGGCCCGCAGTCCCGGCGCCGGTGCAGGTCACGTCGTCGAACTTCGGCGTCACGTCGTAGCACGGGTTGGGGTTGCCGTCGATGTCGGTCGGGGTGACCAGCGCCATGAACTGGTGCGAGACCTCGTCGGTGAACGGGTAGCCGACCATGGCGAGATCCGTGTCCGGCTGCAGCGTGCCGAGGATGTAGTTGAGGACCGCGTCGCCGTAGGCAGCCTCGAGGTCGCGGCCCTGCTGGACGTAGGTGTCCTCGTCGATGATGCCCGCCTCCTCCGGCGCGAAGTCAGCGGAGACGGCTGTGGGCAGGTTGTCGGCGATGTACTTCTCGAGCCGATCCTCGCCGGCGCCGCCGGGCGGCAGGGCGTTGCAGGCGGCGGTCGCGCAGGTGGCGATGACCCGTTCGACCGATGTGAAGTAGAGCTTGAACGTGGACAGGTCGCCGGCCATCGAGATGAGCTTCACGTAGAAGCCGGCCGTCTGGCCCGCTCGAGCACCGATGAGGCCGTCGGCCCCGGACAGCTTGATCTCATTGAAATCGCCGACCCGAAGCGTGGTCGCCGCCTGGCTGGCGTCCTTGGCGGCGGCGCTGCGGACCATCAGCACTCGGTCGTACGCCGGCGTGCCGTCGACGACCGAGTCGTAGACGTACAGGTCATACAGGCGAGTCGGGTTCTGGGCGGCGAAGGACGTCGCGACGGTCAGGGTCGCCTGCTGCGGGGGGGCAACCGGATCGCCGGCCGGGACGTTCGACCAGCCGGAAGCCGCGGCAAATGTTGGAACCTGATACGAGACACCAAAGGCAGCTGCGCCGTTCTGCTCGGTGGGAATCGCCGGCGTCGTCAGCACGCCACGGGTCGAGAAGAAGTTGGCGAAGTCGACGGTCGGGCCGGCGATGTTCGCTGAGCGCCCACCAACCCACTCGACCTGGGCCACCTTCTTCCCGGCACGTTCGGCCGCGTTGGCGATCGTGTCAGCCTGGAGCACGCCGGTTCCGGAGAACGACGTCCGGTTGCTGAAGGTGTCGCCCGACCGGAAGAACGTGTTGTTGGTCGAGCCGTGCTCACTCGGGTACGTGCCGGTGGCGATGGTGTACCAGCCCACGCCGGTGTTCGGCGGGAACGCCTGGACCATGCCATTGTCGCCGCGGACACCCTTCGCCATGAGGTTGGCGTAGGTGGGCATCGCGCCGTCCGCCGCGTACTTCTCCATGAGATCCGGGCGCATTCCGTCTGATGCAAACAGAACGGCCCGCTCGGCCTTCGGTATGCCGCCCGGTTTGGCGGCGCTGGCGGGCGACGCGATGGCGGTCGCCAGCAGGACGATGGTGGTCAGGATGACCGTTGGACGAGCCGGGACGAAACGGAACATCGGGCACCTCCACGACGACACTGGGACACGAGTAGTCGGGGCAGCCATGACCTATGCCGAGCGGGCCAGGGTCCTCCGCACCCTGTCTGCCCACCTTGGAGCGCCAACAATAGCGCCATGCATCCGCCTTGTTAACGGGCGATCGCTGAACAGCTCGCGATTCGGGTCTCGGGGCTCCTCGCCCGGTGGGCGGCCCGTCTCAGCTGGGACCTGGACTCGAGGCGGGCGACGGCGGCGAGGTCACCGTGGGCGCGGATGACGGTGGCGAGGGTGTCGGTGAAGGCTCCGTGGCACTGGCCGGCGGCTGAGACGGCGACTCGGACGGCGCCGAGGAAGGCGGCGCCGTGGCCGTCGCGCCGGGGCCTGGGGACGAGGTCGCCCCGGGAGCAGTGGTCGCCCCGGGAGCAGTGGATGCTCCCGGCTCAGCCGATGGCGCCGGAATGGCGCTTGACCCCGGGCCCAGCGCGATCTCGGGCAATCCGCCGAGCGCCTGTGGGACGCCGCCTTCGCTCGGCTGGACGGGTGCGCGGCCCGCCTCGACGATCAGCGCGGCCACCAGGACGGCCGCCGCGCCGACGAGCAGCAAGCTCGGCCGGACGACCTTGCCGATCGGCCCGTCGGTCAGCTCGAGGGCCGCTTTCCGGCGCAGGGATTCCGGCGGCCGGTCGGGGTCCCCGAGCGCATAGTCGGTCGCCGAGCCGTAGATCAGCACGCTCCACAGCAGCAGGGTGTCGACGGTGAGGGTGAGCGTCGAGAAGCCTGCCTTCATGAACACGCCGATCGACAGGATGGCGGCACCGACCGCAAGGCTGGTCTCGACCCACACGATCCGCAGCGACTGCGCCGTCTCCGAGCCCTTCGACTTCGGGGTCCGCAGGAACACGCCCTCCTTCTGGACCAGCGCGCGCAGGCAGGCCAGGGTCACGACCCAGGCCAGGCTGAGGTTGACGCGGAGCGCCGCGGCCGCCTCCACGAGGCCCACGCGTACCGCAATCCGCAACCCCCACAGGTACCGCACGAGGCCGAGCACCAGGTAGACGAGCGGCAGGACCAGCGCCGGCCCCGACAGCAGCTGGACCACGAACGGCCGGTTGGTGATCACGCCGAGACCGGTGGCCCCGATGAACGCCAGGAACCCGAGCGTCAGCATGTCGTTGAACCACCACAGCCCGCCGAGGAGGTAGTCACGCCGCTGGCGCTGGGTCAGGCCGGAGCGTGACCAGGGCAGCAGGTTGCGCCAGTGCTTGCGCAGGATCTGGATGCCGCCGAACGACCAGCGGAAGCGCTGCTTGCGGAGTCCCTCGTAGGTCAGCGGCATGATCCCGCGTCCGTACGCGCGCGGGACGAAGATCCCGCGCTGGCCGAGCGCGAGCATCCGCAGGCTGGCTTCCGCATCCTCGGTGATGATCGCCTCGTCCCAGCCACCGATCCCCTCGAACGAGGCCCGGCGGATCAGACCCATGGTTCCCGCGAAGATGATCGAGTTGCGGAACGCCCGGCTGATCATCCCGATCCTGAAGAAGTAGGCGAGCCCGGCGTGGCAGGCCCGGTAGAACGAGCTGTGCTCCCAGTCGCGGTACTCCTGGGGCGTCTGGACGAAGGCCACCTCAGGATCGCGGAAGAACGGGACCGTGGCGGCCAGGAAGTCGGGATCCACGACGTAGTCCGCGTCCACGATGGCCAGGATCTCGACGTCGTCCGGGAGCTGCGCGGTCGCCCAGTTGAGCGCGCCCCCCTTGAACCCCGGCCAGTCCTCGAGGTGCGCGAACAGGATCGCGTGGCCTTCGGCGCTCAGCCGGCGGCACTCCTCCTCGAGCGGTCGCCAGAGCTCCTCCGCAGTCGTGTTGTTGTCGATGACCTGGATCAGGAGTCGGTCGCGAGGGTAGTCCAGGTTCACCAGCGAGCGGATGGTGTCGATGACGAGCTCCGGCGGCTCGGCATGCGCCGGGACCTGGACCGCGACTGTCGGCCAGCTGGACGGCGGATCGGGGCGCGCGGGCAGGATGACCGGGCCGCAGAGCGCGTCGATCATTTCGAACACGCTCAGGACCATCAGGGTGAGTGCGGCGATCTCGAACGCGAGCAGGAACAGCCCGAGGACCAGGCCGACCGGCCCGCCGGCCAGCACGAGGGTGATCCGGACGAGGTAGACGACGTAGATCGCCGTCGCGACCAGCAGGCTGCTGAAGGCCACGCTGCCGACCGCCCACCACCGCCATGGCGCGGCGAGGGCGAGGACCAGGATCAGTGCACTCACGACGACCAGGGGGTCGCCCGGATGATCCGGGAGGACCTGGTGCAGCGGGTGGCCCGAGACCGCCCCGATCGCGAGCGCCAACACGGCGACGACGGCGACGCGCGAGAAGGGACCCGGGATCTCGAGCCTGCCGGCCACGAGCATGAGAATCGTGGCGCCGGCGACCATCGCGGCCGACAGCGCAAGGAGTTCGATCAGCAACGCCGGCAGCCTACCCGGCGGCGCGCAAGATCCCGGTGCCCGTCGATCGTCGTTCCGTCACAGCAGGCTTGCAGCGTCGCCCGCTCCCGGGGCGCGACCGTCAGGCGATCGGCGCTGGCCCGGACATGGAAGGGAGCGGGACCACTGGCGTGGGCCCCGCTCCCGGAGGGTCGGATCGGGCGCTCGGGGGGAGAAGCGTCCATCCCTTGCCGGCAACGATGCCCGACGGGCGGGGAGGGCCGGATGTGCCATCGGTCCCGAAGCGCGCGGTGCCGGATGGCCCATACGGAGTTACCGAGCGGCCCTGGGCGACCCGATCTCGTGCGTCGTGGATTCCGGCTGGGCGGCACGCGCACATTGCCCGAAGAGGCGAGTTGGATGGCGGCGATCGCCGTCGACACGTTCGTTCCGGACGGGTCAGCGATGGTCGACAATCGCGTCGCGCCGAGGTGCGGCGACGGCAGCCGGAAGGCGTGGGAGGGGACCATGGGCGAAACGAGGAGCTGGACTGGCCGGCGGGACCGCTTCAGGGAGCTTCATGCCGAGGGCGTCTTCGTGATGCCGAACCCGATGGACGTGGGGGCCGCTCGGCTGCTCGCGTCGATGGGCTTCCCGGCGCTGGCGACGACCAGCTCGGGCCATGCCGCGTCGCTCGGCCGATCCGACTACCGGATCCGACGCGATGAGATGCTGGCCCACGTCGCCGTGATGACGGCTTCGGTCGCCGTGCCCTTCAACGTGGACTCGGAACGGTGTTTCGCGGGCGATCCGGCGGGCGTCGCCGAGACCGTCGAGCTGATCGCCGCCGCCGGGGCAGCGGGCTGCTCGCTCGAGGACTTCGATCCGGTCACGGGCGCGATCGATTTGCTCGAGACCGCCGTCGAACGCGTCGGCGCGGCGGCACGAGCGGCGCGCCGGCACGGCGTGGTGCTGACGGCCCGCGCGGAGAACCACCTCCACGGGATCGACGACCTCGACGACATGATCGCCCGGCTCCGGGCGTACCGCGACGCCGGCGCCGACGTCGTCTACGCGCCGGGGTTGACGGATGCCGGGCAGATCCGCCGGCTCGTCGAGGCCGTCGCCGTTCCGGTCAACGTGCTCGCCCTCCAGTCCGGCCCGTCGGTGCCCGAACTGGGAGCCCTCGGCGTCCGGCGGATCTCGACCGGTGGCGCCCTCGCCCGCGCCGCCTACGGGGCCATCCACGCCGCCGCCCGCGAGCTCCTCGCGGTTGGCACGTCGACCTACCTCGAGGGCACGATTACTTGGCCAGACCTGCAAGCCGCGTTCGGGGCCGGGGCCGCCCCCGACGCGTGGCCGCGGGTCCGGTGACGCCGACCCGCGCTTGAGGTCTGAAGCGCTGGCGATCAGCTCCGCCCTGCACGGCCGTGAGCCGTACCGCGCCATCTGGAACAAGTTGGGCGCGTATTGCGTGTCCAGCATCCAGCCGGCAATCGCTAGACTCCGCGAGTGAAGAAGATCGGGTTTCTCTCATTCGGGCATTGGTCAGCCTCGCCCTACTCGCAGGTGCAGTCGGGGTCGGACGCCCTCATCCAGTCGATCGAGCTCGCCGAGGCAGTCGAGGACCTTGGTGCCGACGGCGCCTACTTCCGGGTCCACCACTTCGCCCAGCAGCTCGCGTCGCCGTTCCCGCTCCTGGCGGCGATCGGCGCCCGGACCAAACGGATCGAGATCGGGACGGCCGTCATCGACATGCGCTACGAGAATCCGCTGTACATGATCGAGGACGCCGGCGCCGCCGACCTCATCTCCGGCGGTCGCCTGCAACTCGGGATCAGCCGCGGTTCGCCCGAGCAGGTCATCGATGGCTTCCGCTACTTCGGCTACGCGCCACCCGAGGGCAAGACGGACGCCGACATGGCCCGCCAGCACACCGAGGTCTTCCTCCAGGCCCTCTCGGGTGCCGGGTTCGCCGAGCCCAACCCGTCGCCGATGTTTCCGAACCCGCCCGGTCTGCTCCGTCCGGAGCCGCATTCGCCCGGCCTTCGCGACCGGATCTGGTGGGGCGCCGGAACGCGCGCGACCGCGGAATGGACGGGGCAGCAGGGCATGAACCTGATGTCGTCGACGCTGCTCACCGAGGATGCCGGCGTGCCGTTCCACGAGCTCCAGGCAGAGCAGATCCAGCGGTTCCGCGACGCATGGGCGGCGGCCGGGCACCAGCGCGAGCCTCGAGTCTCGGTGAGTCGCAGCATCTTCGCACTGGTCGACGATCGGGATCGAGCCTACTTCGGACGCGGCAACCAGGCGACGGACCAGGTCGGCTACATCGATGCGCAGACCAAGGCGATCTTCGGGCGTTCCTATGCGGCGGAGCCGGATGCCCTCGTCCGGGAGCTTGCGAAGGACACGGCGATCCAGGCAGCCGACACGCTGCTCCTGACCGTCCCGAACCAGCTCGGCGTGGAGTACAACGCGCACGCCATCGAGAGCATCCTGCGATACGTGGCCCCGGAGCTCGGCTGGCGGTAGCTATCTCGAACGCAGCAGGTGTCGGAATCCTCCCCATGTCTGGTCGGCAGGCATCCCTCTTGGTCGCCGCAACCGACCCCATTGGTGATCCGCAAGATTCCCCCCGGCACGAAACGGGGGAGTGGAGCCGACACTCGGATTTGAACCGAGGACCTGCTGTTTACGAAACAGCTGCTCTACCGCTGAGCTATGTCGGCCCGGACGGGCGCGACGGCGATCAGCCCTTCGCTGCCGACCTCACCCCCGAGCAGCAGCCGTCGGACGGTCTCCATGATCGGCGTGAACGGCTGGTTGTCCGCGAACCAGCGCAGGGGATCCGGCATGGAGGCCGTGGGGACGAACCCGCTCCCGAAGAACGGCAGGAGGAAGAGCGGCATCGGCAGGTTGCTGGCCGTTTCCACGCTCTTGCTCACCAGGCCGAGGGCCACCGAGACCCAGGTCAGCGCCAGCGCCGCCAGCGCGAGCAGCCCGGCCGCCAGAATCCACTCGACCGGTCCGGTCGTCGCGCGGAACCCGATCGCCACCGCGACGGCGACGACGATCGCGACCCCCAGCATGGTCTGGGCCACGTTGGCCAGGACATGGCCGGACAGGAAGGAGGCGCGCGACACGGGCATGGTGCGAAAGCGGGCGATGATCCCCTCCTTAATGTCCATCGCGACCGCGATCGCCGTGCCCTGGGCGGCGCCGGCGATCGTCATGAGCAGGATCCACGGCGTCACGTAGGCGACGTAGTCGGCGCGACCGCCGGTGACGCCGCCGAGGCCGGCCCCGAGCATGCCGCCGAAGACGTACACGAACATCAGCATCAGGACGATGGGGATCCCGACGATGAAGAAGATCATCGGGTAGCGGCGACAGGAAGACGTCGTCGAGGTCGGGGGTCTGGACCGACAGTCCGGCGGCGTCGATCGCCGCCTCGTCGAGTCGATCGAGCAGGCTCCGCAACGAGCCCATGCCGCCATCGCCCGGGACCTGGAGCGTCAACGCCTCGTCGTCGCGCGTGGCGCCGGAGAACGCGCGGGCAGCCTTGTCGAGCTCGCCGGGATCGGCGAACTCCAGGCGGATGTGGCCGCCCGGGACGAGGCGCTTCAGTTCATCCGGCGTCCCCTCGGCGACGATGCTGCCACCGTCGAGCAAGGCGATCCGATGGGCTAGCCGGTCCGCCTCCTCGAGGTACTGCGTGGTCAGGAAGATCGTGACGCCCCCGGCGACCAGGTCCCGCACGATCTGCCACATGACGCGCCGGCTGCGCGGGTCCAGCCCGGCCGTCGGTTCGTCGAGGAAGATGATCCGCGGGTTGCCGACGAGGGTCATCGCGAGGTCCAGCCGTCGGCGCATCCCGCCCGAGAAGGTCGCGAGTGGCTTCTTCGCCGCCTCGACCAGGTCGAACTGCTCGAGCAGCTCGGCAGCGCGCCGCCGGCCCTCGCGCTTGCCGAGGTGACACAGGTCGGCCATCAGCACGAGGTTCTCCTCGCCGGTCAGGAGGCCGTCCACAGCCGAGAACTGGCCGGTGACTCCGATCGCGGCACGGACGGCGTCGGGCTCACGCCGGACGTCATGGCCGGCGACCTCCGCCTCGCCGCCGTCGGCGGGGATCAGCGTCGAGAGGATGTTGACCGTGGTCGTCTTGCCGGCGCCGTTCGGCCCGAGCAGGGCGAAGACCGTTCCGGGCGCGACCTCGAGGTCGATGCCGTCGAGGACGAGGCACTTGCCGTATGACCGACGGAGGCCAACCGCCCGGATGGCCGGCGCGCTCCCGGGGCCGCTCATCGAGCGTGCTCCGGCTGGGCGGCGAGCCTAGATGTCGAGATCCTCCACCACCGGCTGCCGCGCGGCGGCGGACACCAGCTCGAAGAGCTCGGGCGGGAGCTTCTCGCGGAGCTCGTCAACGGTGTCGACCACATCGAGCGTGGAGTCGCCGGTCGATCCGACCCAGCTGAAGTCACCGATGCCAAGCCAGCTCCGCCAGCCGCCGGGCTTTCCGTCGGCGTCGCGGCTCGACCAGTCCGGGGCTCGCCACGTGTGGACGACGAACTTGCCGGAACGGCTGCGGTAGACGTTGATGACCGTCGTGGTATTGCCCCACGTCCCGAGCATGACGCCGGTGAATCGAACCTTGCGCTTCGCCTGCGGTCCGACCCGGACGGTGATCTCGTCGAACCCCTCACGACGGCCGTCCTCCATGTCGACGTACCGCCGGAGCGCCTTCGAGATCGCCGCAGACAGGTTGCCGCCGGCAAGCTCCTGGGCTCGGTCGTAGAGCTTGAGGTCTCCCTCGGAGACGTAGATGGTCTTGTTCGGCACGTTGACATCGTAACTCCCTGGCGAGTGGGCTAACTATACGTGCCAGTATACGTATACCTCCAGGTGATGTCGAGCCCCTTGCACGACACGTAGCCCAAGAGCGCTCTCTGGTTGAGCCGAACGGCACTTGCCTCTCGGAAACCTGATCCTGAACACTGGCCGGCGAGTCGTCCCCAAGCCGATTCACCAAGGGTGGGACATGCGATACCTGCGGAACCTGGGCCGGCGAAAGGCCCGGACGACGTTGACCGTGCTCGGGATCACGATCGGCATCTGGGCCCTCGTGGTCTTCGGCTCGATGGCCAACAAGATCAACGCGCTGGTCGAAGGCGGGAGCACCTACTACGAGGGCAAGCTGTCATTGAGCGACAGCTCCGGGGGCATGGGTGGCTTCTCGTCCGCCCCGATGTCGCTGCAGACCGCCGACGAAGTCCGCGCCGTCGATGGCGTGAACGTCGTCGTGCCGG
>JACQEF010000049.1 GCA_016200745.1 Chloroflexota bacterium
GAGGCGAGGAACCCGAGCCATTCGGAGATGAGCTGCCTCGTCGCGGGCGAGGTCACGTCGAGATCGACCTGCTCGGACCAATCGGCACTCCCGAACGAGGTCCACACTCGTTCCCGCTCGCCGGTCTCGCGGATCCTGATCGTGGAGAACGGCGAATCGGGCTTGCGCAGGAAGATCCGCTCCACGTCCGCGCGCGGCGGATCGCCGCCGGGCCAGACCTTGTCGAGCGTGATGAACAGGTCGGCATACGGCGAGCGTCGTCCCTGGCGCTCGAAGTCCTGGAACTGCGGGCTCTGGCGCGAGATGTGATTGATCATCACGTCGAGCATCACCTCGTGCCGCTCGGCGATCCTCCGGACGTCCTCCCAGCCTCCGAACCGGGGATCGATGTTGTAGTAGGTCAACGGCGCGAAGCCGCGATCGGCCGACGAGGGGAACGGCGGCAGCACGTGGACGCCCCGGAACATCCCGTCGAGTGAACCCTCGAGGAGCGCGGCCAGCGACCGCAGATTGCCGCCGAGGGAATCCGGATACGTGAGCAGCTGCGGTCGGGGCCGAATGTCGCCTGGTGGCATGACCTCTCCTCGCGCCGGTCAGTCGCCGAGCACGGCGCGGAGGGCCTGGGTCAGCTCGCGCGCCCGCGCGTCACCGTAGCCACCCATCTGGTTGCCGAGGTAGGCGAATCCCACGCGACGACCCACGTCGGCAAAACCGAGCTGTCCGCCGGCGCCGGCGTGGCCGAAGCTGGCCGGTCCGAGCATCGGCTGCGAGGGCGGCGACGACAGCTGGAACCCCGTCCCCCACCGCGCTCCGTCATCCGGCATCCCGGACAGCTGGCGCCCGGCCGACTGGACCCGAAGCGCGTCGGCGATGCTCGAGGGCGCCAGGATCGCGGGCCCGTCGACCGCGGATACGCAGGCGGCATACAGCCGGGCCAGGGAGTCTGCGCTGCTGATCCCGTTCGCCGCCGGGATCTCGGCGGCCTGGATGGCCGGGTCGTTGAAGGTCACCTGCCCGTGCTCGGCCGGGAACTCGAACGCGCCGCCCATCGACAGGCTCCGTCTCACGACCGGATGGTCCTCGGCCAGCCTGCTGCTCTCCCGGGCGGCGTCCGAGTCGTCGTCCGGTAGCGGGGGCTCCATCCAGGCCACGCTGTCGCGGGCGTCGTCCGGCAGCCCGATCCACGTGCGCAGGGCCAGGCGGTCGCCGAGCTCGCGCCGGAAGAATCGGCCTGGCATCACCCCTCCGAGTCGATGGATGACCTCTCCGAGCAGCCACCCGTAGGTCATCGCGTGGTAGAGGTGTCCAGCGTACGGCGGACACATCGGGCGCTGTGATTCGATGGCGCGGATGACGGGGTCCCAGGCGAGGACGTCGTCCCTGGTCAGGTCGGGGTCGAGTGCCGGCAGGCCTGCCCGGTGCGCCATCGCGTCGCGGACCGTGATCCCGGCCTTGCCGTTCCCGCCGAACGGCGGCCAGTACCGCGCGATCGGCGCATCGAGATCGAGCCGGCCGTCCTGGACCAGCAGGTAGGCGCAGATCGCGAGGACGCCTTTCGTGCAGGAGAAGATCACCGCCGCGGTGTCGTGCTCCCATCGCCGGCCCGAGCGTGAATCCGCGACGCCACCCCACAGGTCGACGACCCTGCGGCCGTCCACGTACACCGCGCAACCTGCGCCGACATCGTGGCGCTCGACGAAGTTGGCGACAAAGACGTCCACGAGCGGGCCGAAGCCCTCGTCCGCGACGCCGTGGATCAGGCGGCCGTCGGGGAGCTCGATCGCTCTGCCCGGCGTCGGGCCGTCGTGTGACCGGGATGCTGCGGTGGTCATCCCTTCACCGAACCCTGGAGCAGCGCCGTGATCACCTGCCGCTGGAACAGGATGAACACCATCAGCGTCGGGAGGAGGATCAGGATCGTCCCGGCGCTGAGCAGCGGGATGTCCGTGGCGTAGTGGCCCTGGAACGCGCCGAGCCCTCCCGCCATCGTGCGTTGGCTCGGATCCTCGACGAGCACCAGCGCGAGCAGGAACTGGTTCCACGCCCAGACGGACATCAGGATGCCGAGTGACGCCATCGGGGCCCGGGCCAGCGGCACGTGGATCTTCCAGAACAGGTCCCAGGTGGTCGCGCCATCGACCCTGGCGGCCTCGCTGATCTCGCTGGGCATGTTCACGAAATGGGCGCGCATCCAGAAGACGGCGAACGGCATGAACAGCCCGATCAGTGGCAGGACGATCGCGAACCTGGTGTTGAGGATGCCCATCTGCCGAGCGAGGAAGTACAGGGGGGTGATGATCCCCTCGAACGGCAGGGTCAGCCCGAAGATGAACAGCAGCAGCAGGAACCGGGCGCCGGGGATGCGCAGCAGCCCGATCGCGAAACCGGCCATCGTCGAGATGGCAAGCGAGACCGGGACCACGGCCAGCACGATGAACACGCTCGAAGCGAGCAGCGGACCCATGTTGGCGATCTTGAACGCCTCGACGAAGTTGCCCCATTGCGGGTCGGCCGGCCAGGACAGTCCGGTTGGGACGGCGCCCGACGGATACAGCGCCGTGGTGAAGATGCTCAGGAAGGGCAGGACGGTGATCGCGACCAGGGCGATCAGCAGGGCCCGACCTGCGTAGAGCTCGCGGCGAGCGACTCTCACAGGTCACTCCCCCGGCTGAGGCGCTGGATGGGGAGGATCACGACCAGCACGAGGACCATGAGGACGACGGCCAGGGCCGAGGCGAGGCCCACCTGGCGTTCGAGGAACGCGACGATGTAGATCTGGATGCCGGGGACGGCCGTCGCGCCGCCCGGGCCGCCGCCCGTGGTCACGTAGACGATGTCAAAGGCGGCGAGGGCGGCGATCACCGTGACCGTGATGCACACCCCGATCTCGTTGCGCAGGCTCGGCAGGGTGATGGCCCTGAACTCCTGGAACCAGCCGGCGCCGTCGAGCCTGGCCGATTCGTAGTACGACGGGTCGATCTTGGTCATGCCGGTGAGCAGCAGCACCGTGCAGAAGCCCAGGAGGACCCAGATCCCGATGAGGCCGACGGCAGGGAGGGCCGTGTCGAAGTCGCCGAGCCACGCCTCGGTGATATCGCCCAGGCCGACGGCCGTCAGGGCCTGGTTGATGAGGCCCGAGAGCGACAGCAGGCGGCCCCAGATGATGCCCGCGGCGACGAGCGGGATGACCTGCGGAAGGAACAGGATCGTGCGGGAGATCGTCGCCAGCCGACCCGTCGCGACGCGCTGGATGACGCTGGCGGTCACGAGTCCGAGCGCCACCGGGATGAAGCTGAAGAACAGGACGAGTCGGAACGCGTTGAACAGGGTCTCCACGAGTCGAGGCTCGCTGAGGACGGCCACGTAGTTGTTCAGCCCGACCCAGGTTGCCGGGCCAACGCCGTCCCACCGATAGAACGAGTACTGCACCGTGAGGGCGAGCGGTTGCAGCACGAACAATCCATACATGACGAGGGCCGGGGCCACGAACAGCCAGCCGACCCAGGTGCGTCGGCGGATCCCCGGTCTCCAGGGGATCCGCCGGGCCGGCCGCCAAGGATCAGCCTCGTCGGCGGCACCGATCAACGGTTGAGCTCCTTCTCGTACTCGGCCTGGACGGCCTTGAGGAGCCCGGCGGCATCCTGCTTGCCGCCGATCATCTTCTGCAACTCA
>JACQEF010000088.1 GCA_016200745.1 Chloroflexota bacterium
ATCCTCGCGGTCGATCGGGTGGACGCTCCGGCAGGGGAACGCGTGTACCGCCTCCCCAACGCCTTCGTCGAACCGTTGCTGAACCGGGACAGTCCGCTGTCGATCGCCCCGCTCGGGCGAGCGATCGTTGCCTGCGCCTATGCCATGCCGGCGCTGATCGAGGCGTTCAGGACCGGCGCCGGCGTGGATGGGGCGGCGTACGGGAGGGATGCCACCGAGGCCCAGGGCGACTTCAACCGTCCGTGGCTGCTCGGCCGGCTTGGGACGGAGCTGCTGCCGGCGATCCCTCCGATCCATGAGCGCCTCGTGGCAGATCCACCGGCGCGCGTGGCCGACATCGCGTGTGGGGTCGGCTGGGCGTCCATCGCGATCGCGCTGGCGTATCCGAAGGTTCGCGTGGACGGGTTCGATCTCGACGCCGTGTCCATCGAGCTCGCGGGGGAGAACGCGAGGCAGGCCGGCGTCGGAGATCGGGTCAGCTTCGCCGTCCGCGACGCGAGCGATCCGGTCGCCACCGATGCGTACGACCTCGCCGTGATCGTCGAAGCCGTTCATGACATGGCACACCCGGTCGAGGTGCTCGCCGCGGTTCGGCAGCTGCTCCGGCCGGGCGGCTCCCTGCTGGTCGCCGACGAGCGGACGGAGGACTCGTTCACCGCCCCGGCGAGCGAGCTGGAGCGGATGTTCTACGGCTTCAGCATCTTCGCGTGTCTGCCCGGCGCCATGGGCGAACCGTCCACGGCCGCCACGGGCACGGTCATGCGAGCGTCGACGATGCGCGACTACGCCGGGCGGGCCGGCTTCGGTGGATTCGAGCGCCTCGACGAGCCGGAGCTCGAGACCCTCCGGTTGTATCGCCTGACCCCGTAGCGAGACGGGCGAGACCGATCGGCCGACGTCCCGTTCGAACCCGAGGCCACTAGACTGGCCCTTCGATCGAGGAGGCCAGTCGCATGTACTACGTCGCCCGCGGCAGCATCCCCCGGCAACGCCACACCCAGCACCGCGCGCCCGATGGCAGCCTCTACGCGGAGGAGCTGTTCGGCGTGGAGGGGTTTACCGGGCGCAGCTCGCTCCTGTACCACCTCGTCCCGCCGACGCGGACGCATCGCATCGAAGCCGTCCGGCGGATCGAGCTCGAGGCCGCCGACGACGGCCTCCATCGCCATCGGCTGACCAGGACAGGCGGGCTCGAACCGCAGGGCGACGCGATCTCCGGGCGGGTCCCGCTCTACTTCAACCGCGACGTGGTGTTCGGCGTCGTCCGGCCCGCTGAATCGATGCCGGATGGCCGCTTCTACCGCAACGGCGTGGCCGACGAGATGCTCTTCGTCCACGAGGGGAGCGGCGTGTGCGACACGATCTTCGGGCCGCTTCGCTACGGGCCGGGCGACTACCTCGTCCTCCCGATCGGGACGACGTGGCGGCTCGAACCCGACGTGGGATCGTCGCAGCGGATGCTCTATCTCGAGGCGCCGTCGGAGATCGAGCCGCCCAAACGGTACCGAAACGAGTACGGGCAGCTCCTGGAGCATTCGCCGTACGGTCAGCGTGACCTCCATGCGCCGGCGTTCGCCGAGCCGCGCACCGAGGCGGGCGAGTTCGTCATCCACGTCCGCTCGGCGGACAGGATCACGGCCTACCACTACCGCCACCACCCGTTCGACGTGGTGGGCTGGGACGGCTACCTCTGGCCGTTCCGCTTCAACATCGGCGACTTCCAGCCGATCACCGGACGCGTCCACCAGCCGCCGCCGGTCCACCAGACGTTCCAGGCCCGCAACTTCGTGGTCTGCTCGTTCGTGCCCCGCAAGTTCGACTACCACCCGCTGGCGATCCCGGCGCCGTACAACCACTCGAACATCAACAGCGACGAGGTCATCTACTACGTGGCCGGCAACTTCATGAGCCGGCGCGGGGTGGACATCGCCTCGTTCACGCTCCATCCCGCCGGGATCCCGCACGGGCCGCATCCGGGAACGGCGGAGGCCTCCATCGGCAAGGAGGCGACCGAGGAGCTGGCGGTCATGGTCGACACGTTCCATCCCCTCCAGGTCACCCGGCAGGCGGCCGAGCTCGACGACGACCGCTATCCGTACAGCTGGCTGCCGGCGGAGGATGCCGCGGGTGAGGCACGCGAGCTGAGCGACCGCGGTCCGGAGGCGTTCCCGGACTGAGGGGGCGATGTCCTGCCGGCCACCTGGCAGGCCGGGACGGGACCGTTGAGCGCCCGGGCCCGGGACGACCGAGGCATTCCCACGGCCGGCGTGCGACCCGCACCATCGGAGCGTGAAGGATCGAACTCGCCGGGGCGTGGTCGGGGCCGCCCTGGTCGCAGCCTTGAGCGGCGGCCTTCTGGCGCCCGCCTTTGCGGCCGTGACCGACACCGACCACGACGGCCTGACCGACGCCTGGGAGCGAACCTGGACGGTGACCAGCCCCGGCCGGTGGGACACGGATCGTGACCGGGTCTCCGACGCCCGGGAGGATCCAGACCACGACGGGCTGATCAACGCCGCTGAGCAGCGGCTGCGAACGAGTCCCCGTCGAGCCGACACCGACCGGGACGGCTGGACCGATCTCGCGGAGTATCGGGCCGGGACCGACCCGCGATCCGCGACGAGCCATCCGAGGCCGAAGCCGAAGCCCACGCCGACACCGAGTCCGGCCCCGACCGGGACGCCGGCTCCGACGCCGACGCCGACGCCGTCGTCCGACGGCGCGCCGACCCTCGCGGGCGCCCCTGGCTGCCCGGTCTTCCCGGCCACCAACGTCTGGAATGTCCGTGTTGACGGCCGTCCCGTGGCGGCGAATTCGGCCATGCTGATCGGCTCGATC